>JBAUOG010001123.1:0-10635 GCA_049579625.1 Bryobacteraceae bacterium | reverse complement strand
TCGACTTCCTTGGCGATGGAGATCATCGCATCCACGAAGTAGTCCAGTTCCTGTTTGCCCTCCGTCTCGGTTGGCTCAATCATGAGCGCGCCATGCACGATTAGCGGAAAGCTGACGGTGTAAGGATGGAATCCATAGTCGATCAGGCGTTTGGCGATATCGCCGGTGCGAACGCCGCGCTTCGCCTGGCGATCGTCGCTGAATACGCATTCGTGCATGCTCGGCGCTTTGTACGCGATGTCGTAGTAAGGTTCAAGCTGCGTGCGAATGTAGTTGGCGTTCATCAGCGCATCAATGGTTGCCTGGCGTAGACCATTACCGCCATGAGCCATGATGTAGGCCAAGGCGCGGACCAGCACGCCGAAGTTGCCATAGAAGGATCGAACGCGGCCGATGGATTGAGGCAGATCGTAATTCCAGGTCCACTGGTCATTGACGCGCTTTAGGCGCGGGCCAGGCAGGAACGGCACGAGATCTTTCGCCACTGCCACCGCGCCAGAGCCAGGACCGCCTCCGCCGTGAGGGGTGGAAAAGGTCTTGTGCAGGTTGAGGTGCATGACATCGATGCCGAAATCGCCCGGCCGAGTCACGCCCACCAGCGCATTCATGTTGGCGCCGTCCATGTAAACCAGCGCGCCCTTTTCATGCAGGATGTGGCAGATGCGTTTGATGTTTTCTTCGAAGACGCCAACCGTATTGGGGTTGGTAATCATCATGCCTGCGACGTCGTCGGTGACGAAACTGGCTAATGCTTCGACGTCGATCATACCGCGTTCGTTCGACTTCACGTTCTGTATCGTGTAGCCGGCCATCGCGGCGGTGGCGGGGTTGGTGCCGTGCGCCGAATCAGGAACCAGGATCTTCTTGCGAGGGTTGCCGCGCGATTCGAGCAGGGCGCGAATCATAAGGATGCCGGTGAACTCACCGTGCGCGCCGGCGGCCGGTTGCAGCGTCACCGCATTCATGCCGGTGATGCTGGCGAGTGCGTTTTCGAGCGTCGAGATGACTTCCATGCAACCCTGCGAGAGCGACTCGGGCTGATACGGATGCGCCCAGGCGAGCCCTTCGGTGCGTGCCACCAGCTCATTCACACGCGGGTTGTACTTCATGGTGCAGGAGCCTAGCGGGTAGAGGCCGAGGTCGATGGCGTAGTTCCAGGTGGAGAGGCGCGTGAAATGGCGAATGGCTTCCACTTCGCTGACTTCGGGAAAACCCTCAATTTCGGAGCGGACGTTCTGGGCGCCGAGGGCGGTTTCGGGATCGGCCTCCGGCACGTCGAGCGGAGGAAGCTGATAGCCGATTTTGCCTGGCGAGCTGAGCTCGAACAGGAGCTGCTCATTCTGCGTGATGTGAGAAGAAACCTTTTTTACCATTGCCTAAATTCCTTGTGCCTTCACTGCGACGGGTCTCAATGCCTGGTAAAGGCCGCGATGACGCGGTCCATATCCTGGCGTTTACTCATTTCGGTGGCGCAGAGCAGAACGCAGTGGGCGAGTTCCGGATAGAAGCGGCCCAGAGGCAGGCCGCCGATGATTTTCTCTTCGAGCAGTCCGGCATTGATCTGTTCGGGAGTCTTGCCATTGGTGCGCGCCACGAATTCATTGAAGAAGGGCGCATCGAACTGAAGCGGCAAACTGCCAGCCAGGTAATGAGCCTTCGAGAGGTTTTGCGTGGCCAGCTCGCGCAAACCTTGCTTGCCGTAGATCGTCATGAAGACCGTTGCCATCAAAGCGATCAAAGCCTGGTTAGTGCAGATGTTCGACGTGGCTTTCTCGCGGCGAATGTGCTGTTCGCGAGTCGCAAGAGTCAGGCAGAAAGCGCGGTTGCCGTCGCGATCGGTGGTTTCGCCCACCAACCGGCCAGGGATCTGGCGGACGAACTGTTCGCGAGTGGAGATGATGCCGGCGTGCGGACCACCATAGCTGGGCGTTATAGCAAAGCTCTGCAATTCGCCGGCGACGATGTCAGCGTCGCGAGGAGGTTCAACCAGACCCAGCGCAACGGCCTCGGTAAAACTCACAACCAGCAGAGCGCCTTTGCTGTGGACGATGTGCGCGATCTCAGGCACTTGTTCGATAACGCCGAAGAAGTTCGGGGTTTGAAGAATGACCGCCGCTACTTCTTCTGTAAGCTGGCTTTTGAGATCGTCAAGGTCGAGGCCGCCGTGCTTGTCGTAGGCCAACACGGAAACGGGAATGCCCTGATGGCGGGTGCTGGTTGCGAGGACTTCGCGATATTCCGGATGAACGGAACGCGCGATGAGAACCTTGTCGCGCTGCTTGATGCGGACTGCCATCATAGCCGCTTCGGGAATAGCCGATGAGCCGTCGTACATCGACGCATTAGCGACGTCCATGCCGGTCAACTGGCAGACCATGGTCTGGAATTCAAAGATGGATGTGAGCGTACCTTGCGCGATCTCAGCCTGGTAAGGCGTGTACGACGTGAGGAACTCGCCCCGCGACACAACCGTGTCGATCAGTACCGGGCGGTAATGACGATAGACACCGGCGCCGAGAAAGCTGGCATAGCCAGCGCCACTTTCTTCGCCCCGTTGCCGGAAATAGTCGATGATGTCGTATTCGCTCTTGCCGTCTTCGATGGCGAGCTTGCCGCGGAAGAGAACATCTTCCGGCAGATACGAAACCAACTCTTCCTGAGTGCGTAAACCGATGGTATCGAGCATCTGGCGACGCTCAGAATCAGACTTTGGTAAGTAGCGCAATGCGTTCCCTAACTTGAGACGGACTGGAGAGGACTTATTCCGACCCGATGTACTTTTGATAGTCGTCAGCGGACAGAAGATCGTTAATTTCAGCGGGCGCGGACAATTTGAGCTTGATCAGCCACGCGGCGCCGTGGGGATCCTCGTTCAGCTTCTCCGGACTAGTGGAGAGCAGATCGTTAATGGCAGTCACCTCGCCGGAGACGGGCGAGTAAATGTCGGAGACGGCCTTCACCGATTCGACGGACCCGAACGACTGGCCCTTCTCGGTCTTGCTGCCGATTTTGGGAAGGTTGACGAATACGATGTCGCCGAGCTCTTCCTGGGCATGGTCGGTGATGCCGATGGTGCCGGTGTCGCCTTCCACCGATACCCATTCATGTTCTTTCGTGTACTTGAAATTGTTCGGATAGCTCATGAAAGTTGTCTTTTATACCTTGGGTCGTTTGTAGAATGGCGTCGGCACAGTGACGGCGTCAACCGGATTTTCGCGGATCATGATTTGAATCGGAACGCCGGGTTGCGCCCTGTCGACAGGCAGATAACACAGGCCGATATTCTTCGCGAGCGTGGGCGAGGGTCCCCCACTGGTGACCCAGCCGGCCGGTTTGCCGTCCAGAAAAACCTCGTAGCCGTCGCGGCCGATTCCCCGCCCCGTCATTTCAAAGCCAACCAGTCTGCGCGTCAGGCCGGCCGCCTGCAACTTCTCAAGCGCGGCGCGGCCTACGAAGTCGCCCTTGTCCATTTTCACGATCCAACCGAGGTCGGCTTCCCAGGGATTGATGGAAGCAGTGATCTCATGGCCATAGAGCGCCATCTTGGCCTCGAGGCGAAGTGTATTGCGGGCGCCAAGGCCACACGGCTTGATCCCGACGGATTGCCCCGCGGCCAATACCTCCCGCCAGAGGCGTGGCGACTGATCGGGGCGCACGTAGATTTCAAAGCCATCCTCGCCCGTATAACCGGTGCGAGCGATGCGGGCCGGTGTGCCGGAGACTTCGCCATCAGTGAACCAGTAGTACCGAATCGCGGAGAGGTCCACCGGCGTTAATTGCTGCAGAACACCGAGCGCTTTGGGTCCTTGAATGGCAAGTTGGGCATAGCGGGGACCTGCGAAATCCACTTCGGCGTCAAAGCGATTGTGTTCACAGATATGCTCGAAGTCCTTGTCCTGATTCGAGGCGTTCACGCAGAGGAAAAAGTGCTGGTCGTCGATCTTGTGAACCAGGATGTCGTCGACGAAGCCGCCGTGTTCGTAAAGCAGAGCCGAGTAGTGGGCTTGCCCGGGTTTCAGCTTGGCGGCGTTGTTGGTGGAAACGTAGTCGACCAGCTTGAGGGCCTCGGGACCACGCACCTCAATCTCACCCATGTGGCTGACGTCAAAGAGTCCTGACGCTTTGCGAACAGCATGGTGCTCGTCGAGGATGCCGGAGTACTGGACTGGCATGTCCCAGCCGCCAAAATCAACCATTTTGGCGCCGCAGGAGCGGTGCGTTTCGTTGAGAGGGGTCCTCTTCAGATCGATTGGAGTCATCGAGGAAAGAAGTTTTAGCGTAGCATGGGGTGTCGCCGGGCCGGGCTTGGGCCAGTTTTTGAAACACTGAGGCGCCTCCCGGAATGGGACCGTCAAGCTTGGGCGCCACGTGTTGCGGGACACTATCAGGAACCCGCTCCGTGTGTTAGTATTGGGGCCGATTGAGAGGAAATGACTGGAAATCCGGCGTTTCCCCAAGGTCGGCATGAGTACTGAAAGGATGATATGAACATGCGGCAGATTACAAGCACGACCGCAAAGATCAACAAGTACGCTCTGAGCAGCTTACTTCTGGCTGGTGCATTGTTTCTCGGAACAACGCCGGCTTTTTCACAGCGGGTGAAGTCCGAAACCATCGATGCAAGCGCCATGGGCACAGGGACTCAACTCGGCCAGGTTATTGAGATCACCCTGACTATTAATGAATTTTCGTCGCCGGCGGACAAGCAAATCCTGATGGAGGCCTTTCAGAAGGGGCAGAACCAAGGGCTGGTCAATGCGTTGACAAAGATGAGGGCGGTGGGCCACATCTCGATTACCGGCACGCTCGGTTATGACTGCAGCTTCATCAAAATGATTCCGACGCCAACCGGGCGTAAGATTCGATTCGTCACGAACCGTCAAATCCGATTCGGTGAAGCATTCTTCGACACACAATCCCAGTCGTTCAACCTCACCGCTGGCGAGTTTGACATTAATGATACAGACAAGAGCAAGAGCACGGGCGTCCTTTATCCGGCTGCGCAGCTGCTCATCGATAAGCAGGGGCAACTGCAACTGGATCTGAACCAGAATGCGTGGAAGCTGGTCGATGTTCTGGATTGGAAAGGCACGGCCGGCGTGAACTAGCTCCACCGCGGCTTGCGCCGCAGCGTAGCTCGCCCTAAGCTTTCCACGGACTAATCGCAGGCGTCGGACGACCAGCGATTAGTCCGCGCAGCGATTGCCTAAGTGGTGGGCGGATCAAGTGGATTACCAGGACCCGAGCGCACGGCGGACACCACAGCGGACTTCGGCGGATCCTGGGGATTACCTGGGCCAGAGTGGGCGGCGGCAACCATCGGTGGGTCTTGCGGGTTGCCTGGACCCGATTTAACTTTCTGGGCCTTCATAGGCGCCTGGGCGGGAGTCTTCTTCACCGCAGCCTTGGCAACTGCCTTCTTCTTTGGAGCGGCTTTAGCGGCCTTCTTTACAACTTTCTTGACGGCCTTCTTCGCCGGAGCAGCCTTCTTCGCTACTGCTTTCTTCGCTACTGCTTTCTTCGCGACGGCCTTCTTGGCAACTGCTTTCTTCTTCACAGCTTTCTTCTTCACTGCAAGACGCATAAGCGGTCCTCACTTTTCGGAGATTCTACTATATAAGATCCGCACCGTTCATGGAAAGAATTAATTGCCAATCTTACGCAGGAACAGAAAAGCATTGCTGATCAAACTGCCCCGGATGAATGCAACTTGCCTGCCATCGGGCGACCAAGCGAAGTTCAGGATCTGATCTTCTCGAAAATCGGTAAGCCGGGTGGTCTTGGCCGTCTCCAGATCGTAGGCCCAAAGGTTGGAGACACCGCTTTGACTCCGGACAAACGCGAGTGCCCGGCCGGTGGGCATCCACCGGGCATGGGAAGAGAGGGGCACGGCGGATATAGGTATCTCGCGAAACACGGTGCCCCCCGTAGCGGATAGAAAAACAAAATGCCATTCACCATTTGGCGAATCGTTCTTCGCTTCGCACAAGAGTTGGGTGCCATCCGGCGAGTACTGCGGCGCCCGCGCCTGGAGGGTGGTGAGTCGCTCCGGGCGTCCTCCGTCCGCCGCCACGCGCCACAGCGTCGGTCGCCCGGATTGCCAAGCTGTATAGACGATCTGTTTTCCGTCGGGCGACACCGACGGCTGATCGTCGTACTTGCCGGTTGTCAGTTGCAGGTAGTGATTGTCGGGCACATCCAACCGCCACAGACTGTATGCGCCCGTGCGGTTGGAGGAAAAAACAAGGCTGCGGGTGCCCGGGATCCAAGCGGGCGAGCGGTCGGCATACAGCGAGGTAGTGAGGGGTTTCGGGTCGGAGGTTTTGGGATCGCCCAGCCAGAGATCCAAGCGCCCCTCGTGACTCGAACTGAAGACCACTTGGCCGTCCGGCGCCCATGCCAGATCGCCGGCGGGTTCTAACTGGGCGGCCATCGCCGCACCTTCGGACCAGTTGTTGGCCGGCGCCAGCCAGATGCGGGCATTGGTCTGGAGGCGGACCGAGACAAGCCGGGAGCGATCCTGCGAAAGGCTGACGCCACGATAACCGGCGCTCCCGTCGCTTACACGCCGCACGGAGCCCGTGGCGACGGAGATAGTCCGGATCTGGGCCTGATCGATCGTCTCGCCGTGCAACGACATCGCCGCAACGAGATCGCGGCCCTCATTCAGCCAGGCAATGTTGCCGATGGATTCGAAGCCCGACATGGGGACCACCCGCTCCTTATTCCGCAGATCCACAGGGACCAGGTCCACGCGCGCTTCGATGGCGCCGCTCGCCGCCGGAGCGTAAACAACACAGGCAATGACGTCACCGCGCTCCGACCACGCTACGCGACGGCCCAAGTTCTCCAAACCCTGTTTGGTGGCAAGTACGCGCACGCGGCTGGTGTCAGTGGCCGATGCGACAACCAGCTCGTTGCGATAGGAGTTGGGCTGCTGGGCAAAGCGCACAAAGGCGAATTCCTTGCCGTCCGGCGAAAAACTGATAGGGCCATCGATGTCTTCGAGAACGTCTTCCGGCGCGCTTTGCGATCCTTGGCCGAGGGCCACGCGAGACAATTTGCCAAAATCGCTCGAGCGGGCCTTGGTGACGAAGTAGAGGGATCGGCTATCCGGAGAAAAGGTCATGCCGTCGATACGCTGCGCATCCGGCGGAACAAGTATCACATCGTCCGCAGCCCGCGCACCGATCCGCCGCAGCGTGACGGCTTGATTTACACCCGATTCTCCGACCGCGTTTGCCAGGAACTGCCCATTGGGGGAGATGACGGAATGCAAAATGTGGCCATTATAGGTGAGCTGCCGGCGTTCGGCTTCAAAGAACTCGGGCTTCGAAGCCGAGTAACTGCGCCAAGCCCACCAACTGCCAACCGCCACAGCCAACACGGCGGCTGCCACCGCGAGAAGCTTCCGCCCGAGACGGCGCCGGGGGGGAGCGGGCACGGCCGTTAAGCGGCGGGTGCTCACAGACAGGTCGAGGCTTTGCCTGATCTCGCGCAGGTCAGCTAACATGGCGTCGGCGGTCTGATAACGCCGGTCCCGATCCTTCATCAGTGCGAGTTGGAGGATCTTTTCGAGGCCGGGAGGAACCTGGTCTAGTCCCGGAGCGGGCTTCTCCATGATGGCCACCATGACGTGGCTGTCGGTTTCACCTTCAAACGGGCGGCGTCCGGCGAGCATCTCGTAGAGCATCACACCCAGGCTCCACAGGTCGGTGCGATGATCGACCTCCTCGCCACGGGCCTGTTCGGGCGACATATAACCTACGGTTCCCATGAGGCTGCCCGGAGTGGTCTGAGCGTCGACATCGTAGGCACTTACGGAAGTGGACTCCTTGCCGGCCTGCGTCAACTTAGCCAAGCCGAAGTCGATCACCTTCACGTAGCCATCCGGGCGAATCATGATGTTGGTGGGCTTCAAATCGCGGTGAACAATACCCGCGTGGTGCGAAGCCACCAGGGCCGACGCCACCTGGATGGCGATATCCAGGGCATCGCCCAGGGTTACACCACCGCGGCGCAATTCAGTGCGGAGCGTGACGCCGTCCACAAACTCGCTGGCCAGGTAGCGCTCGCCATTGAGCTCTCCAACTTCGTAGATGGTGAGGATGTTCGGGTGGTTGAGTGCTGACGCGGCTCGCGCTTCCTGTTCGAAACGCCGCATCGTCTGCTCATCCTGGATGCGGTTTTGCGGAACGAACTTGAGTGCGACCTGGCGGCCGAGCCGGGTATCATGCGCGAGAAAGACTTCGCCCATGCCTCCGGCGCCAAGGCGGCGCTCTATCCGGAAGACGCCGATTTGCTGGCCGATTCGTTCGGCGGCTTGGACCCGCTTCAGGAGTGCATCGCCCACGGCCGCGACGGTGGGCTTACCGGTCCGGTCATGCAGCCGGTGCAGCGTCCGGGTTGCCTCGTCGAGCATGGATGCGTCGGAACAGGCGGTCTGAAGAAAGGCCTCGCGCTGCTCAGCGGGAAGTCCGAGAGCCTCGGTTACCAGAGCCTCGAGCTGTTCTTGGCGATTCGGCATTCGATCCGGGGGGAGCACATTAGCCTGCGGAGGGCCTGCTCACGGGGTTTATCCGCGAAAGTCGGCCGCGGCGCGCCGCACACTACTAGCGTAGTCCCCGCGCGGCCTTAAAACGACCTTCGATGAGGGTAGCAAAGCGTGTGAATCAGGGTGATGGTACTAGGCTTCCTTGAGCCGGTGCAGCAGGAACCAAACAGGTTCGAGATTCCGGGCAAGCGCAGGCCGCCTAGGCTTTCAGGTGCAGACTGTTGTGAATCGCGAAGAGGGCGAGTTCAAGGCGATCGGAGACGCCGAGCTTGTCGAAAATATTGTGAAGGTGATTCTTCACAGTCTGTTCAGTGATGAACATCTTCTCGGCGATCTCCTTGTTCTTATAGCCTTGGGCGATGAGGACGATGATTTCGCGCTCGCGCTGGCTGAGTTGAGCGCGATCGCGGGGTATTTTGCTGGTTCCTTGTGCCGGCGCCGTGAAGTCCGGCGGCGCCGCAAACTGCCGGATGACGGCGGCCGTCGTATTGGCGTCGAGCCAGATCTCACCTTCGTTGACCTTGAGAATGCTTTTTGCGATGAGCGACGCGGGCGAGTTCTTCAGGAGGATGCCTGCGCAGCCCAGTTTCATGGCTTCCACGAACTCCTCTTTACTCTCCGATCCCGTAAAGAGGACCACTCTCACCCGTGCAGAACGCATCGCCAGGCTGCGGAGCACGCCCAGACCGTTCAGACGCGGCAGGTTCAACTCCATCAACATAACGTCGGGGTCGGCGGAGCTAACCAAATCCAGCGCTTCAACTCCATCTTGCGCTTGACCGACGACGGTGAGGCCAGGCTCCGTAGCGAGTATCGCCCCTAGGCCTTCCCGTACCACTGGGTGGCTGTCGGCTATCAGCACACGTATCATAATATGTTCCTGCAACCTGATATGTTCCTGCAACCTGATATGTTCCTGCAACCTGTCCTATTCAGTCTGCGGCACCGATTGGCCTGGAACGCCGCGCAACGACCTACAAACTAAAGATCTAGAACTTTAGTTAAGTATACTTGGGTCTACCGTTTTAAGCGTATAGGAAATGTCCCGGATTGATGTACAATCTGGGTTTCATGAAACCAAAAAGTACTACCAAACACACTGGTACCATCGGCAGTCGACGGCAAGTACTTCAATCACTCGCCGGTGGCGCCATCTGGATCGCCGGCGCAAAAGCAAGTCAAGGCGGCGTTGATTCTACGGGACAAGACCAACTACCCGACTATTCCCGAGAGCTGCACTACGAGTCTCTCAAACAGGGTACCTGGGACCGTACGGGTGGGAACGCCGATTATCGCCCTATCACCCCAGGCGCGATGCTGACCGTTTTCGAGTCAAACCAGCCTGGCGCTATTACTCACGTGTGGTTCACCATCGCAGCGCGATCAGACAACCACCTGAAGGAGCTCGTGCTGCGGGCCTATTGGGACGGCAATTCGAAGCCCAGCGTGGAGACCCCGATTGGCGATTTCTTTGGCCTCACGCTGGGGCAATACGTGAACTATGACTCTGCCTTTTTATGCTGCTCGCCGGGCAAGTCGCTGAACAGCTATTTTGTCATGCCGTATAAGAAGTCGGCGCGCATAACGGTAACCAACGAAGGAACGCAGGGGGTCGGGAGTTTTTATTCCAACATCGATTACCAGAACCGGGACATTCCGGCGGATGCGCTGTATTTTCATGCTCAGTACCGGCAAGCCGCCCCGTGTCCCGAGACGCCGACCGCGAACCAGAAGACGAACCTGGATGGCCGTTATAACTATGTCTTCTGCGAGACAGAGGGGCGCGGGCACCTGATGGGCGTTTCGATGGGCGTGCTGGCAAACAAGGATGGCTGGTTTGGTGAAGGCGACGAGATGATCTTTGTCGACGACCGCGATAAGCCGGCCATCAATGGAACCGGAACCGAAGACTATTTCCTGGGTAGTTGGGACTTTGGCGGGCGCGACAATGCGATCCCTTTTGCGTACCGTTACTTTGGTGCGCCGCTGATTACAAACGCCGAGCGGACAGGGGCCCGTTATTGCCTGTACCGCTGGCACGCGGACAACCCGGTGACGTTTCGCAAGTACCTCCGCTATAC
>JBAUOG010001122.1:0-7659 GCA_049579625.1 Bryobacteraceae bacterium | reverse complement strand
GCGCAGCCGGTGCCCGGTCGCGTCGGCCACCGCATTGGCGATGGCGCCGGCGGCCGGGCCTTGCCCGGTTTCGCCGCTGCCAAGGAACGGCTGGCCCGGCCGATTTACGGTTCAAGACTTTCAACGGGCAGGTTTATAGCGACTTCGACGTGACGCCAATGGCCGCACCCGTGGGCCAAGGCGAGCGGCGGGATGGCAAATTCGTCTATCACAGCCATGGCCTCCAGGCCGGTCGCGTTGGCCAGGGCGGCGCGGAGCTGAGCTTCGACACATTGAACGGCAACATCCGCCTTCATCGGGCGGGTCAAGGAAACTCATCAAATGAATAAGACAATTGGATTACTATTGCTGTCTGCCGGCGTACTCCTAGCCCAAGACGCATCTGAGAAAGCGACCGTGCCTTTGCATGATCCGTCACGGCCCGCCCGCGTGCACGCGAATCTGCTGTCTGGCAGCATCACCGTGCGAGGGGCCGACATAAAGGACGTGATCGTGGAGGCTCACCCACGTTCCGGCGGGGATTCTCACGAATCCCACCCGGCCCGCGCGGATGGCATGAAGCGTCTTGATCTCCCCGGGAATAGCGGGCTGGACGTCGTTGAAGACGACAATGTGGTCTCCATCAGGACCGCTTCCTGGAACCGGCCGGTCGACTTGGTAATCACCGTGCCCCGCCACTCTTCGCTCGAGCTGAGGTGCACCAACAGTGGAGATATTTACGCGGAACAGGTGGAAGGCGATATCGATGCGAGCAACCTCAACGGCAAAGTCACACTCAAGAATGTATCGGGTTCCGTGACCGCGCATTCCCTGAATGGCGAGGTGCTGGTGAGCCTGGATCGAATTGACCCCTCGAAGCCGATGTCGTTCAGCACGATGAACGGCGACATCGACGTAACTCTTCCCAGCAACCTGAAAGCGAACGTTCTGATGAAAACCGACCACGGCGAGATTTACAGCGACTTTGAAGTGAAGCTGAATAGCGCACCGAGTGTGACCGGCAATCAATCCGGACGCCAACCAGACGGCACCTATCATCTTCATTTCGATCACGCATTACGGGGAACGATCGACGGCGGTGGACCGCAATTTCAGTTCACGACCTTCAACGGCCAGATTTACATTCGCAGACGGAAGTGAATCGGAAGCCTAAAGAGTGTGTGGGAAATCCCATTAGCAAGCGGAGTGCGTGCTAGGGTGTTGACACAGAATCTCGGCAACCGCTCCGTAACCGTCGCGGCTCGGTAGGCTTGGCGAGAGGTTGGAATGTCCCGCAATCCGTGGATGAAGCGCATGCGACGACGAGGATCATTCCAGGAAGAACCAAAATCCAGCTATGTGGAGAGTTTCGATCCGTCGTTATCGAGTTTCCGAAGCTGGTGTGTCCGCTCCACGGTCACGGCTCCGTTTGGTCCGTCGCTCACGCGCGCGGTTCCGTGCTGAAGTTTTCACGCAGGCTGCGGGAAAATTCGGTGGCGGCGCTTTTTCCAGCTAACCGGTGGTCCACTGATCCGTCGCATAGATACTGTTGACTCCGGCCAGTGAGTTAAGACTGACAGGAAGTGCTGAGCTCGGTCATCGAGTGCTGCTGAAGGGAACCTCGCCTGGCGAACCTCCGTATCAGAAGATTGGCGTTCCGAGAGAACCGGCAAGAATAAGGACGAATAATGGCGGATTTGCGAGACGCGCTGCGGCAACTGCGGAAGTCACCGGGGTTTACCACCACGGCGGTGATCACCCTGGCACTGGGAATCGGTGCGACGACGGCAATCTTCACGCTGGTACACCAGGTGCTGTTGAAGTCGCTGCCGGTGACGAACCCGGAAGAGCTGTGGAGGATCGGGGATAAGATTCGCTGCTGCAACTGGGGTGGCTATACACAGGGGGAAGATGGCGATTTTTCGCTGTTCTCGTGGGAAGCCTACAAGAACTTTCGTGCCCAGACGCCGGAGTTCGTCGACCTTGCGGCCCTGCAGGCAGGCAATGCAGCGCTAGGCGTGCGCAGAGCAGGTTCGCAAGTCGAAACCGACCACCGTAATGGTGAGTATGTGTCGGGGAACTTCTTCAGAACGTTCGGCGTGAATCCCTGGATTGGGCGCCTGATGACCGACGCGGATGATGAGGAGGGGGCTCCGCCCGTGGCCGTCATGAGCTACCATATCTGGCGGGAAAAGTATGCCTCTGATCCGTCCGTGGTGGGCTCTAGTTATGAGATAAATGGCCATCCGTTCACCGTCATTGGCGTGGCTGCGCCGGGCTTCTACGGAGCGAAGCTGTCGGGTTGGGGGATGCCGGATTTCTGGTTGCCCACGACGAAGGAACCGCTGATCGATGGAGACACGGCACGGCTGAAGAGGCCGAACGGCAACTTTCTCGACCTGATCGGCAGAGTGCGTCCCGGAGTCGATCCGAAGTCACTCGAGGCAAAACTCAAGGTGGAATTCCATAACTGGCTGGCTAGCCATGTGCCGGATATGGAGCCTGGCGAGAAGCAGCTCTGGCGCCAGCAAACGCTTCACCTCATTCCCGGCGGCGCGGGCGTGGCGGCGATGAAAGATCAATATGAGGATGGACTGAAGCTGCTGCTGATCGCGGCTGGTTGTGTGTTGCTGGTGGCCTGCGGCAATCTGGCCAATCTCATGCTGGCGCGAGGGTTGAAGGACCGCACCCAAACATCGGTGCGCGTGGCCCTGGGCGCTTCGCGAGGCCGCCTGGTGCGCAAGGCACTGGTGGAGTCCGTCCTGCTAGCGATGCTGGGAGGAGTTTTGGGGATCGGCGTGGCCTATGCCGGGACGAAACTGATTCTGCACCTTGCCTTTCAGCTCGGAGGCCCGAATAACTATGTGCCAGTCGATGCCGCACCTTCCTGGCCGGTGCTGCTGTTTACATTCGGCGTGTCGGTGCTGACCGGATTGGTTTTCGGAATGGCTCCGGCGTGGATGACTTCGCATGTCGACCCGGTGGAGGCGCTGCGCGGGGCCAACCGTTCTGTGGGCGGCGCTGGCTCGCTGGCTCAAAAGTCGCTGGTGGTGATACAGGCGGCGATGTCGCTCATACTGCTGTCCGCGGCGGCTCTGCTGGGTCAGAGCCTGCGCAATCTGGAGCACCAGAATTTCGGCTTTGAAACGCAGAGCCGATACATCGCCTGGATCAATCCCATGTTGGGCACTTACAAGCCCGAACAACTAGACCCGCTATTCAAGCGAATTGTCGATCAGCTGCAGCAGACTCCTGGCGTCCGGATGGCTGCGCCGGCGCTCTATGCGCCGATGAGCGGCGATAGCTGGAACGATGGTATCCGCATTGCGGGCCGGCCGGAGCCCGGCGCCAAGGAAGATACCGGTGCGGGTTGGGCCCGTGTGATGCCCGGGTTCTTTGAGACCCTTGGCGCGAAAATCGTGCGCGGCCGCCCCATTACCGAGGAGGACACCGCTTCCTCGCGGAAGGTCGCGGTGATCAACGAGGCCTTTGCCAGGAGATTCTTCAAGGACCGGAACCCGGTTGGCGAGCATTTCGGAATGGACAGGATCAAGTACTCCACCACGTTCGAAATTGTCGGAGTCTCGCGAGACATGCGGTACATGACCTACGACTACAAGGATCCGGTGCGCCCTATGTTTTGGCTCCCGGAAGCGCAGACCGTGCAGTACGACGACCACGCCTTCATGAGCGGTGAAATCTGGTCGCACTACCTCTACAACATCGTGATCTGGGCGCCGGGAAATCCGCCCGGTATGGAAGAACGCGTACGCAAGGCACTGGCCAGTGTCGATCCAAGTCTGGTGCTTTATACGGTTGACCCCTACAGCAAGGTGTTGAGCGCGGACTTCCAACAGGAAAATATGATTGCCACGCTGACCATGCTGTTCGGTGTGCTTGGGCTGGTGCTCGCGGCGGTCGGCTTGTACGGGGTGATGGCCTACACCGTAGAACAGCGGACCAGAGAAATTGGCGTCAGGATCGCCCTGGGAGCGGATCGTAGAGGTGTGGTCAGGATGGTGCTGCGGGGCGCTTTCTCGCAGGTCGGCGTCGGACTGGCCCTTGGGATTCCGCTGGCGATTTTGGCCGGCAGGCTGATGACGAAGCAGCTCTTCGGCGTTAAGCCCTGGGATCCGATTATGCTAACCATCGCCATCTTGCTACTCTGTTTTGCGGCGCTATTGTCATCGGTGATTCCGGCTTCGCGGGCGGCCAGCGTCCAGCCAATCGTCGCACTTCGAAATGAGTAATGCGCCGATCAAGCTTGATAGTGATCCGGACGAAACGACGCTCGGAGAAGCACCGAGGTCGCGCCCCAAGCACGCCGGCTTCACCTATCGTGCCCTGAGCCACGAATCCCCCTACGGCATTTCCTGCAAATCCTCCTCTCCAAGCGCTTCCCGCTCCGGTGTGCTCGTTTGAAGCCCTTTGTTCAGAAGATGACGCGGGGAGAAATATGCGTTTGCGATGGCAGTTGGGACGATAGCAGTCCCAATCACGGCTGCTACCAGGAACGAGTATTGAGCTTGGCTGATGACATGATGTTGCAATCCGAAAAGCGACGCGATGGTGCCGAAGGTTAGACCCGTCGACATCATGAGCGAGTAATAGAGCCCTTCATGGCCGAGGTAGTTGAAATATCGAACTGTGGGCACCAGAGGGGCCAATTTGGCCACCATTTTGGCTGCCAGCAGGGCAACAAATACGAGCGGAGCGGCAATGATATCGGGAACCGAAACGAGCGAGCCCGCCCGAATGAAATAGAACGGCGTCAGAAGGCCAAACGTCAGCGTGCGAAGGCGGCGGATCAGTTGATGATCCTTACCGACTGTTCCGGCCAGGACCATCCCAATAATATAGGCTGGCAGGACAGCTTCGCTTCCCGCCCACGTGGCGAGTCCGCCGAGGCCGAATAACAAAAGGAGCAGGTATTTTGCTTCCAGTTCCGACACCCGTCCACCGTACCTGCGAAAGAACCAAGGCGTTAGGAAAGGTAGTATGGCGAACGCCGCGATCGCAACCACCACGAAGATTACGGTTCTTAGGGTGAATGGCGCAAAGATCAGTCCTAGCGCGATTACCGTTCCAAGATCATTCACAAAGCAGGCGGCGAGAATCCCCTTGCCGAAATCCGTCTCGTTGTAGCCTGTTTCCAGCATGACCGCGTAAACAACGGCAACCGAGGTAGTCGACAGGGCAACGCCGGCAAGCCAGCTTGCCATCAAGCTCCAATGCAGAACGTAATAGGCGACTGCGGCGGCAACTAAGAACGGTCCGACAAACCCTACCATGCCCACCGTCACGGCCTCTTTCCATTTGCGCCGAAAGACGGAAGGATCCAGTTCGGCTCCGGCCAGAAATGTCAGAACAATGGCGCCCGTGCCCGCCAGGAAGCTTACCCACGGAGATTTTGCTCCCAAAGCCCCGGACCCCATGGCGGCTCCAATAATGAGTTGCGCCACGGTCCCCACCACGATCTCGGAGAGTGCTGTGGAGATTCGGGACCAAATCGAGAATAAGCTTGCGACCAGCGCCAAGCCGAGCCAGAGGGCCGCAAGCAGCCAAACATTTTCCATCGTTCACCTCACGAAGTACTTCGTGCGGGAACCGAGGTCAGGGTTAACGACCACCTGCAGCGATCCCGCTGTAGGAGTCATTGGCTGCCGCAGCAGCATTTAGCGAACTCCACCGCTTATTTAGAGCTTATCGTCAGTCTTGACGACGGTCAATCCGCGTTTGAACCGGCTATCTCGCGAACGCCGCGCGACCGGCAAATCGAGAGGTCCCCTTCAGCCTTTCCTCGATCCTGAGAAACTGGTTGAACTTGGCGACGCGCTCGCTGCGAGATCCGGACCCGGTCTTGATGTGGCCCGCCCCAGTGGCCACCGTCAGATCCGCGATGAAGGTGTCTTCCGTCTCGCCCGATCGGTGGGACACGAAGCAACGATAATTATTCCGCCCGGCTAGTTGCATGGTATCCAGCGTTTCCGTTACTGTGCCGATCTGGTTCAGCTTGATGAGAATGGCGTTTCCAATCCCCTTTTCGATTCCCTCTTGAAGAATCTGCGGATTGGTGCAGAAAATGTCATCGCCCACCAGTTCAACGGTTGAGCCGAGCGCGAGTGTCAGGTTGCGCCACCCCTCCCAATCGTTTTCACCCATCCCGTCCTCGAGCAGAACAATCGGGTACTGTTTTATCCACGACTCCCAGAGCCGGATCAGTTCGTCGGAGGTCATCGACCGTTTTGTCGATTTGAACTGAATGTATTTGCCGTTGTCCCACATTTCGCTCGATGCGGGGTCGAGACAGATCGAGATGTCTTCGGAGGGCTTGTAGCCCGCTTTGGTGATCGCCTGAAGAATCAACTCAACTGCTTCTTCATCGGACTTCAGATCCGGAGCAAATCCACCTTCGTCTCCAACCGCTGTGCTGTATCCCTTTGCTCGCAGAACCCTTTTCAAAGCGTGGAATGTTTCCATGCCCATGCGAATTGATTCCGCGAATGAAGTCGAATGATGCGGCGCGATCATGAACTCTTGAAAATTAACCGTATTGTCTGCATGTTTGCCGCCGTTCAACACGTTCATGCAGGGAACCGGCAGGGTGGCGGCGTTGACTCCGCCTAGATACCTGTACAACGGGAGTCCGTGCGCATTGGCGGCAGCGCGCGCGACAGCCATTGAAACGGCAAGGATCGCGTTCGCTCCCAAATTCGACTTGTTCGGCGTTCCATCGGCCTTGATCATTGCCTCGTCGATGGCTCGCTGGTCCGTTGCATCCCTGCCGGTTACAGCTCCTGCCAACTCCTTGCTGACGTGACCGGCGGCTTTGAGCGTGCCTTTCCCGCCGTATCTCTTCTTATCCCCATCACGCAATTCGGCGGCTTCCTTCTCGCCCGTCGATGCGCCGGAAGGCACGGCGGCGATGCCAATGGTCCCGTCCGTCAAGGTAACTTCGGCTTCCACGGTCGGGTTGCCACGTGAGTCCAGAATTTCGCGACCCGTGACATTCACTATTTCATTCATAAACGCTCCTTGTTCAAAAACATTTGCTCAGGCTTGGAGATTCGCTTGCGCCTGGCGCACGCGCTCCAGATCCGATCGAAGATCCGGCGCGCGGGTTGTCGAAGCGGCCGTCAAATGGTCGATAGTCTTGATAAGCTCTTCCAGCCTGCGCTCCGCTTCCCGCTGCATCTTGATGGCTGCCGCAGCCACAATGTCTGTCCACTGAGTTGTCAGGCGCGACAGATTCTTGAAAGTTTCGTATTCCACTTTGTGCAGAAACCGCATTTTTACTGCGCCGCCCAGTAGGGTCATCGGAATGATTGGCGAAAGCAGCTCCCAATTGTGGTCGAATATGCGGCCGATATCGATATCGGGAGCTTTCGGTGATTCGGGTTCGATCTCGGTTTCGGTGGTCCGCAGCGGTACGCCAAACATCTCCAACATCTGTTCTGATAGCCGGTCCCGGAATGCCTGCAGAACGCGTAAATACTGTCGCTGAACGTCCCGCAGGGGCTTGAGAAACTCGACTTTGTGAGAGGCTGATAGATCCTTCAAGGGGGACGTGAGCTCTTTACGCAGCCAAGACTCAAACTGTTTGAGCAACCGGGCGAAGGACATCCTCCAAGTTGGGTACTGCCGCTCCAGTTCCCGCGTGAGACTCAATTGAATGTGCTT
>JBAUOG010001121.1:0-2228 GCA_049579625.1 Bryobacteraceae bacterium | reverse complement strand
CCCAAAGGAGACAAAGGACTTCCAGATATCGAGTGGCCTTCGTAACAGGAGAATCGTATAACTAGGAAAGTTCGCCTGCAGCCAGCCAGCTCGCATCAGTCCCCGCGTAAACTTGAAAACGGGCCTCTGTTGGCCGCGCCATGCGGCCTCAATCAGGTTGCGGATGTACCGCAGCTGAGGTGGGTCGCTAGACCTTGGGCCCAGGCAGTAGCTCTGGTACGAAAAGCGTTTTTCGAAGTGTCGGATTCCGCCCACTGGTTCGATTTCATATTCAGAGAAGTAGTAGTCACTCAAGACAGGGTGGCGCGATGTTTGCGCTGTCTCTGGCGGCAACTGTCTTCGAAGATCTTCCTCTTTGTCACGAAGCAATGACTCATGGAAGGGCTCTAAATACGCGCGATAGCCCGGCTGTTCGCGAAACTTATTCCAGATATAGGTGCTACCAGTACGCCACATTCCGTGAACGAATATGGGCAGCGGCGCACTCCTAGCCGACAAAGCCATACTCCGATTATGCGTTAGTTTGTCGAGTGCTGACGTGCACTCCTGACTATTGAGTCCGTCACTCTCCAGATACCGAATGCCATCGCAACAGGATGTCGCAAATAAGGACAATCGGCTGCTTCTGCTGGTCCGCCCAATTCAACCGTCAGGCGAAGCCACTGGCTCCTTCACAAAGCCGAAATAGTTCGGCCACGGCGGTATACTGTGTTGTCCATGTCAAAATCCCCCGGCCAACTACGACCCGCGGCCATCGCCGATCCGCCCTTGCCCCCTAGGGAGTTCCGAAGACTTGTGTGTCACGACGATGGTCCATTTGAACTTCAGCGGCAGAGCCTCATCTTCCCTTACGTTGGAGAGGAACTGTATAAGAATGTCTTCGACTTTGGCTGCGGGTGTGGGCGAGTAGCCCGCCAACTTCTTGTTCAAAGCCCGAGACCCGATCGCTATGTTGGCATCGACATACACCGCGGAATGATCGAGTGGTGTGTCTCGAACCTTAGTACCTTCGATCCGGCGTTCAGTTTCTATCATCACGACGTTTGGAATCTTGGCCTCGCTCCGGACAACACACGGCAGGCAACGCTACGATTCCCGGTCGGAGACAAGTCGTTTTCACTCGTTGTTGCACATTCAGTCTTTACTCATTTGTACAAAGAGCAAACCGTCTTTTACTTAGGTGAGGTAGCCCGAATACTGTCCCCGGAGGGTGTCGCGCGCACGACGTGGTTCCTGTTTGACAAGCATACCTTTCCAATGTTGTTCGACTTTCAAGTCTGCTTGTTTGTCAATGAGAGCGATCCCACAAACGCTGTCATATACGATTGGCGGTGGCTCCTCGATGCCATCAGGGCGAAGGATCTGAAAGTCGTTCACTCAATTCCTCCAGCGGTTCGGGGGCATCAGTGGGAGCTGTATTTGCAACACATTGATTCACCAGCTCCGGAGCATTTCCCGACCGACGAGATTTCCCTTAGCGGCCTCTGTGGGAGCGGAGTAGCAGATACCAAGGCCCCTCCCCCTAAATTGGTTACAACTCCCCCCGGCACCGCGACGGGTCCTCTCTCGATACCCGAAGAACCAGGCCGTAGTCGGGCTGGTCAAGTCAATCGATTCAAGCTGCGCTTCACCGGGCACAGCAGTCGCGAAGATTTCGATAGGCGTTGTCAGAGCCTCCCTTGGTGGTATCACAGTTATTACTTCGACAATGGCTTTACCATCCGGGGCGATTATGATATGGCTGCTGATGTAACGGATTACGGCTTCCCGCAGTCGATGTCGGGAATGAATGTCCTTGACGTCGGAACGGGTGCCGGTTGGTTCTCATTTTACTTTGAGCAGCTTGGCGCCGAGGTCACCACCGTTGACGCCCGTGGCTATTCCGACTTTGACGTTTATGGCCGCTTCAACTATCCGCCTATCGAGGAGGAGAAGCCCGCTCCCGATCAAGTGGATGCCGATGGTGCACCACTGTATTTCAGTCCTGTGAGCAGAGGATTCTGGTTAATGAAAGAACTGCTTGGCTCAAATGTTCAGTATAAGAATGCCAGGGCATACGATATTCACCCGGATCTTTTCGACGGCAAGAAATTTGATCTGGTGTTTCTAGGCTCTATCCTCTGCCATCTCCGAGATCCAATCGGAGCTCTCATGGCGGCTCGATCGGTCTGCAAACACCGGGTCATAGCTGCCACAACCGTTGTGCTTGGCGAACCAGCTTCTGATAC
>JBAUOG010001120.1:0-4646 GCA_049579625.1 Bryobacteraceae bacterium | reverse complement strand
CGTGAGGCCCGTAAACATTGGATGCAGGGCACGCGTCGAACAACATTCTGCCAGAAATAACAAGACGGGCATGGTGAGTCAGTGGAAACGCGGCGAAAAGCATCCGCAAGGAAGCTCGCTAAAACTCCTTTCTCTAATCGCCAAGCATGGTCTTCAAGCCGTTGCCTGACCCCAAGTTCCATTCCCTCGACTAGCTCGCTGCCACCGGTGCCGGCACGGCGGCCAAACGAGGCCGGTGGAACTCTTCCAGGTTGCCTGACAGGATTTGTTCGGCTTGGGTAGCATCGAGCCCGAGTTCGTAGAGCGCTTTGGTTTGCTGCTCAAAGACGGCGGCGTTCCAGCCGCGGGGGAAATAGCTAGAGTCGGTGCCGAAGAGTAGGCGGCCCTGGCCTACCAGATCAATGGCCCGCCGATAGACGGTGCGGAGATCGAGTCCTTCGTACATCATCCAATGATTGGAGCTGGACGTGTCCAGCCAGACGTTGGGACAGAGGTCGGCCAGCATCAACGCCTCGCGCAACATACCCGCGCCGAAGTGGGGCACGACGAATCGGACTTGCGAGAAACGAGTTGCCATGGGATGCAGGTCGAGTGGGTTGGAAAGGCGCATGTCGAACGGGCTGGGGAGGCCGAGCTTCTTGCGAATACCCACGCTGATGACGCCGCAGTGGACGAAGACCGCGAGATGGTTTGCGGCGGCGATCTCAAAGATGGGCACAAGGCGTGCGTCGGTGATGGGGAACCGGTGCATGGCGGGAAACAGGCAGAGGCAGTGGAGGTATGGGTTTGCCGCAGCGGTGCGGACCCGCTCCACGGCGTCATGCTGGTGAGGATCCAGCATGAAGTAACCGAAGAAGCGATCCGGGTGGGAGGCGACGGCGGCAGCCACGGCCAACTCGTCGCCATGCACGCTGCCGATCAGGCAGGCGCGGCGAACAAAGTTGCGGTCCAACTCGGCCACCCACTCTCCGGCGAGCAGGTGCGGCTCGGGTTGAGGAATCTTCCAGGTGAGGAGCGGCCCGAGCGCCTCGGCGTTCTCCAGCTTCTTCTGGTGGGCAAGGGCGGAGTAAAAGTGATGGGAAAAGAAATGGACGTGGGCGTCACCAACGGCGAGTTCTCCCCAAGGTGTTTGTGCCATGAGTTGATCATATGTGGTCGCGTGGGGTGACGTTTCGCCCCGGCAGACGTGAGTGCTGTTTGGGATGGGTGGGGGCTTGCGGATCGCTGGGTTTGTTACCCTAAGAACCTCGCGTCAGCGTGAGTTCGCCGGAGGGCACAGGGATGGCTAGGGTATTGATCACGGGAACCAGTTCGGGCATAGGATTGGCTACCGCCCTGGAGCTCGGAAGAGCGGGCCACAAGGTCTACGCGACGATGCGGAATCCCGCGCGTGCCCCGGAACTCGGTCAACAAGCAGCGAAGGAAGGACTGCCGATTTTCATTCTGACGCTGGATGTCGATTCCGATAGCTCAGTTGCGAACTGCTTTCACGACATCTACCAGCAAGGCGAGCAGATCGACGTTCTGGTCAACAATGCCGGAATCGAGCGCCATGGAGCGGTGGAGGAACTTGCCATGGAGGACTTTCGAGCCACCATGGAGACCAACTATTTCGGTGCGGTCCGGTGCATGCGGCAGGTGCTTTCGCAGATGCGCGAGAACGGGAGCGGCTGCATCATCAATGTGACGTCCGTAGCGGGGCGACTGGTGAGATCGCCGCTGGCAGCCTATGCGGCATCGAAGTTTGCACTGGAGGCTTTGACCGAAGGGCTGGCGCAGGAAATGAAGCCGTTTGGCGTGAGGGTTGCGCTGGTAGAGCCCGGTATTATCGACACACCGATGGCACATGCCATCGTCAACCAGCCTCCCTCTCGATACGGTCAAGGAAAGTACCTGGCCGAACTGTTTCGGGAGGCGCTCGAGGTTGCGACACCACCGTCGGTCGTCGCCGAAGTCATCAAACACGTCATCGAGAGCGGCACCTGGAAACTGCGCCATCTCGCGGGGCCCGGCGCCGAACCCTTGCTGAGCCGGAGAGCCGCCATGAGCGATGAAGAGTGGATCGATTCCGTTGCGCAGGGTACGGCCTCGGCATAACACTGAGTAGACGGAGGCAAACAGGCGCTGCGGAGTTGCCGCATCTGACTGCGGACTCGGTCGCGGCTGGGTAGGCTTTGAACCCAACTGCGTAGGTACGAACGTTTGCGCCAGTCCCGGACAGGACTGGCCGCCAGCCAGGGAAGGCGACGCCTCGCCAGCGTTCGACGGCACTCGGAGTGGGCGAGACCCAAACCTCCCGTGGCACCCCCTGTGGTTTTGCGTCAGGTCAGTTGGACGTTTACAGGCTTAAGGTTCCAGATCTCAGCAGCGTACTCACGGATGGCGCGATCGGAGGAGAAGTATCCCATCCGGGCGGTATTCAGGATCGACATCCGGGTCCAGTGATCCTGATCGCGGAACGCCTGGTCCACTCGGTCCTGGGTGTCGACATAGGAGCGGTAGTCGGCGAAGAGCAGGTATGGGTCGCTATTCATCAGGTTGTCAACCAGCGGCCGGAACAGTTTGCGGTCACCGTCCGAGAAGTGCCCGGCGTCGATAGCGTCCACGGCGTCTCTTAGTTCGGCGTCGGCGCTGTAAAAATCGCGCGGATGGTAGCCCTTTGCCTTCAGATCGTTCACCTGATCCACCGTCAGCCCGAACAGGAAGAAGTTTTCGTGCCCCACGCGATCGCGGATTTCGATGTTGGCGCCGTCGAGCGTGCCGATTGTCAGTGCGTTGGTCAAGGCAAATTTCATGTTCCCTGTGCCGGACGCTTCCTTGCCGGCCAGCGAGATCTGTTCCGAGAGGTCTGCCGAAGGATAGAGCTTCTGCCCCACCGTGACGTTGTAATTGGGCAGGAAAACGACGCGCAGCCGCCCTCGCATATCGGGATCGGCATTGACGACATCGCCAACCGAATTGATGAGCTTGATGATGAGCTTCGCCATGAAGTACCCCGGCGCTGCCTTGCCGCCAAAGATGAAAGTGCGAGGCACGATGTCGAGGTCGGGGTTCTTTTTCAGCCGCTGATACTGCGTAATGATGTGCAGCACCTTTAGATGCTGGCGCTTGTATTCATGAAGCCGTTTCACCATGACGTCGAAGAGAGAAGCCGGGTCGACCGCAATACTCGTGACGGAGTGGATGTATGCTGTAAGGGCCGCTTTGACCTGCTTTTGGGACTCACGCCACTCATCGCGGGCGTTGGCATCGTCGGCGAGCGGTTCCAGCTTCTTGAGTTCATCCAGATTAGTGACCCAACTATCCCCGATGCGCGAAGTGATCAGCGCGGCAAGCCTGGAATCGGCTTCGAGCAGCCATCGGCGCGGAGTGATGCCGTTGGTCTTGTTGCTGAAGCGTTCTGGATACATTTCGTAGAAATCGCGCAGCACGTCCTTCTTCAGAAGTTCCGTGTGCAAAGCGGCGACACCATTGATGGCGTGGCTGCCGATGCTGGCCAGGTTGGCCATGCGGACGTATCGCTCGCCCGATTCGTCGATCAGCGAGAGCCTCGACACACGGCCCTCTTCGCCGGGGTATTTCGCTCGAACCTCACCCAGGAAGCGCCGATTGATCTCATAAATGATCTCCAGATGCCGCGGTAACAGGCCGCCGAACATCTGAATGGGCCAACGCTCCAGCGCCTCCGGCAGCAGCGTATGGTTTGTGTATCCGAAAGTATTCTGGGTGATACGCCAAGCGGTGTCCCACGCCACGTGGTGGACATCGACCATCAGGCGCATCAGTTCCGCGACGCCCACGGAAGGGTGAGTGTCATTGAGCTGCAAGGCATTCTTTTGATCGAAGTCTTCAATCGAACCGCCCCGGCTCTTGTGATGTTTGATCATGTCCTGCAGAGAGCAGGAGACAAAGAAGAATTGCTGTTCCAGCCGCAGTTCCTTGCCCTTGATGTTGTCGTCGTTGGGATAAAGAATCTTGGAGATGTTCTCCAGCTGCACCTTCTCCCGCACCGAGCCGTAGTAGTCGCCCACGTTAAAGGCAGCAAAGTCAAACCGTTCGGGAGCTTCCGCTTTCCATAAACGCAGCGAGTTCACCGTGTTGGTGCAATGGCCCGGTATCAGCGTGTCGTACGGGATGCCACGCACGATGCGGTCCGGAACCCAGCGCACCCGTTGCTCTCCCGAAGCCTCCGAATAGGTTTCGGTATGGCCTCCGAAGCCGACATCGGTGCCGCTCTCCGGCCGCGCAATTTCCCAGGGGTTTCCGAACTGAAGCCACTTGTCGGTCTTCTCAACCTGCCATCCGTCTCGAATTTCCTGCTGGAAGATGCCGTATTCGTAGCGCAAGCCATAGCCGATGGCGGGGAGATGCAAGGTGGCGAGCGAGTCCATGTAACACGCCGCCAGCCGGCCCAAGCCACCGTTGCCCAGGCCCGGCTCCGGCTCCGTATCGATAATGTCACTCAACTTCAGGCCCAATTCCCCCAATGCCTGGCTCATGGGCTCGACCATGCACAAGCTCAGCATGTTGTTCATCAGGTGTGGGCCAAGCAGGAACTCGGCGGAAAGATAACCGACCATCCGCACTTGCTTCGCCCGATACGCCTCCACTGAACTGATCCAGCGACGAAGCAGCCGGTCGCGCAC
>JBAUOG010001119.1:0-2797 GCA_049579625.1 Bryobacteraceae bacterium | reverse complement strand
GTCGACCAACCGTCCAAGTGGAATAAATCATGGAAGACCGCGCGAGGCGGAAAAACGAAGCTCCGTGCTAGACTTGTCTGCTTACAACCAGGAGGAGTAGTTGGACTCAGGCGCGAACGATATTGCTGGATTCCACAGTATCGGCTCTGGCCAGCTAAAAGGCGGTGCCCGGGCAGCGCTCATCTGTGCTTCTTTCGGTTCTGCTTGGATGTATTGTGCTGTTGTATTCTCCGGCAGTCAAAGCCCGGTATGGTTCTCGATTGTCACAGTGCCAGCAGTCGTGCTAACGCTTTGGGCGATACTTCGCGTTCGAGCGTTTCGCCACCTCGCCTCTTCTCCAGCCGAGTTAGCGCACTGGATGCGCTTTCGTAAATTTTTCTGGATCGATTTCGGTATCGAATGGGGACTGGGAGGTATCGCGGCGTTCGTTCTCGCGCACGTTGGGCGTTCTGACCTGATACCGCAAGCCTTTGGTGTGATCATAGGGCTGCACTTTCTTCCGTTGGCAAAAATCTTCGAGGCGCATCTCTACTACTGGACGGGTGCGATCATGGTGATCGCAGCGATTGGGTCTTTAGTCATCTCGCGTAGCGACTTCCGCAGTATTGCCGGATGCACCGCTATTGGCTTCATACTATGGTTAACTGGCCTAGTTATCCTGCGGCGGATCACTTGGCAAAGTGACCGCCTTGCTAATTCTGAAATCTGATAGGCAATTGGCAAGCACGCTTCGGCCCTGGTTAATACCGCGACCCGCCGCATTTTCTCGATAGCGACAAACGTGCTTTCGCTTGCAGTGATCCATTGGGTGTGCCAATCCTCCCGCCGCGCGAGATTAGCTTCCGGATTGTCGGACACTCGTATAGAGGGCCGTGCTCGAAGGGGACCGTCCCGCGGTGGCCGCCCCCGATCAAGCGGCGAGGTAGCCATTCGCTTTCAGGTCTTCCAAAGAATCGCCACCCGAGGTTTCGTCGGATAGATCCTGACAAACGGCGATATCGTCAGTAATCGCGCCGGGCCGGCCGGAAGGGGCCCTGGACAACTTCCCAGTTTGACTCGTCGCCCTGCTCGCGATACCGGATTAATCTGGAGCTTTCGACCCCATTTTTCGCGACCGCATTTTCGCCATTTTTCGCTCCGAAGTTCCCGAAGTTCCGCTATCGAGCGGGCGGTTTTGGCGAGCCACTTAAAGTCCCGTGCATCTCCGGGTGCGGCCCCTGCTCGTATTGATCAAGCTTCTTTCTCTGCTCGTCGTTTAGGATCGCGCGCATCCTCTTGTCTGCCATTTGGCGCTGAGGTCTGACCTTGGCGAGACGCTCCTCGCGCGACAAGGTTTGATCCCGCATGAAGTTCTCCGTGGAGTCATGCAGCTGCTGCAGAATGGGCTTGACCTTGGCCTGCTGCGTCGCAGTGAGACCGAGTTTCTCGCTCAGCACTTTAAGCTGCTCTTTGACCGTGGGAAGGCTGTCTTGCCCCTCGGTTTCGGGCCTAGCAGCGGATTGTTGTGCGAGCACAGCGTTCGTGACGATTGAAATGCTCATGATCGCGATTAGGGCAATGCATCTCATGGTCGATCTTCCTGTGAATTTCCTGGCTGAATTAAATGCCTTCTGCCGGCAGTACTGCTAATGCCTTACCATACGCAATGTAACGATGAAATGCGGGAAAATCCAGCACGCGGCCGAGTTGCTGAACAAAGAGACAATCAATGTCCAGCAATGAGCGTTCCGGACCGCCCGAGGGCTATGCTCGGAGGAAACCGGCCAGCCGTCAAGTCAACATTGACCTCCGCGTCCGCCGCACGCGCGAGCGGCTCGGCGCAGCCTTGATCGCCTTGATTGAGGAGAAGTCGATCGATAACGTTACCGTTCGGGAAGTGCTCGATCGCGCCGAGGTCGGGCGCTCCACTTTCTATCTTCACTACCAAGACAAGAACGACCTGCTCGTGAGCCAGTTGGAGAATGGCCTGGAAATGTGGAGCAGCATTCTCAGCACCCGTAATGAGAAATCTCGTCGCCTGGCCCCGGTGGCGGAATTCTTTGCCCACGTCGCCAGCGCCGGGAAACTTTATCGTTCTCTGGTCGACTCGGGCCGTATCGAGGTCTTTTTCGATCTGGCTCAGGGCTATTTCGCGCGGGGAATCGCACGGCGTCTAAGGCAGATAGGTCTGCCCATGTCGGATCAGCGTGAATTGGATGCCAGCTCCCACGCATTCGCCGGGAACCTGCTGTCTCTTCTGAAATGGTGGCTTGATCGCGGAACTAAGGAACCGGCTAAACACATGGACGAGCTCTTTCATCGCATGGTCAGGAAAGGACTGCGGTAGCCAAAGGCGTCTAGTCCCTTCGCCCAGCAATCGGGCTGACTCCGCAGCAGGGGGTAAGTTGACGGGAAACGGCCAAGCCGCTGAAGCGGACTTCAATCGGGCCTGAAGTCCTCATTTGGGGAGTTTCGGTGGATAGGGACCGGCAAACGGCGTTGTCGTCGGTAAAACGGTCGAGCCTCCGGTCGGCGGATGATTCACACCAGATCTAACCGTCCTAAACCGAGCAAGTTTCCCCAGAGCACCTTATTTTCGGAGCGATCCTTCGCAGTACGTAATCCAACCAATTCTCCGAGCGGCGTCACCCGACCTAAGCAGCCCACAACAACCAACCACTTCGACGAGTAGCCGTTTATAACCGGCCAATAGTCAGAATGAGGGCTCGCGGCGAGCCATGGAAAGCTGTATTCTTCTTTCGTTCGAAACTGACTATGCCGGAGGGGGAAGGCCCGTCCAGCAGATCGAAGACTTTGG
>JBAUOG010001118.1:0-11742 GCA_049579625.1 Bryobacteraceae bacterium | reverse complement strand
TGCGAAGGACGGCACGTTCAACCTTCCGGGAGTCGCTCCGGGTTCTTATTTCCTGACGGTGGTATCGATGGGCGGCAAGTTCCGGATGTTGGCCCGCCAACCGGCAGCGGTCGAGAGTGCGGATGTGAAGGACGTCACGATCAGTCTGACGCCCGCGGCAACGATCAAGGGCCAGATCCGAGTCGAGGGAACGCGCCCCTCCACGACAGCCGCACCGGATCTGCAGGCGATCCAAGTGTTTCTGCAAGGGGCAGATATGTTCATGTTGGGAGGAAATGCCACACCGAAGGCGGACGGAACATTTGTGCCGGAAGATGTATCCCCCGGCAAATACTCGACCTCTATCTCCCGCTCTCCCGAGGGTACTTATCTCAAGTCCCTACGCTTTGGCCAGCAGGACGTTCTCGGGAAGGAGATCGACCTCACCTCCGGTTTGGGCGGCGAATTAGAGTTGCTCTTCAGCTACGGCGTCGCAACCGTCAGCGGGACGTTGCAACTGCCCCAACCCGACCCGGCAAGTGCCTCCACTGCTCCCGCTACCGAGAAGCCCGCGAGTCCGCCCTCCGCTCAACTGGTGCTAGTGCCCGACGTCCTCCGCGCCGATGGCAGTGGACTCCTATACGCCAACCCGGACCAAACTGGAGCATTCTCCTTTCGGTCCGTCCCACCGGGCCACTATCGGGCCTACGCCTTTGAAAGTACAAGCTCCATAGCACTCAACAATCCGCATGTGCTGGATGCGCTCCAGGGCAAAGAGACGGAAGTTGAAGTCAAGGAGAACGACAAGAAGGACATTCAACTGAAGATCATCCCGAGCGACGACTTCCAGCAGGTACTCACAAAACTGGGTATCGACCAGGAATAGCTCGCTTCAGCCATGAAATACGATCACGTCGCCGTTCCCGATTCCGCTGTGCCGCCCGTATCGAGCGCGGGCTTCGAGCACGCCATCGAAACATATGTCGGCGAAACCAACAAAGTGGCCTCGGTTTGGGCATGCTTTACGGACCGGGATCTGGATTGGCGGCCACATCCCAAGGCCAGCACGGTGGGCGAGATTCTCCGCCATCAGCTTCTCAGCGAGCGCCGCTTCTTCGGCGAGTTTCTGTCGTGCCCGGAGCCGCCACCTGATGCCGTTCTGCCTGCTGAGTGGAATGTGTCGAGCGCTTCCCATCGCCTCGTGCAACTCGCCCGCCGGCGCCTCCCGTTCCTTGCATCGCAGCCTGAACCGTGGTGGCTGGAGCGTGTTCCGTTCTTTGACGTCGAACGCCAGCGGATCTGGATCTTCTGGCGCCGAGTCCTGCATACGGCGCACCACCGCACACAATTGACCGTGTATTTGCGCCTGCTCGATCGCGCTGTCCCCGCCACTTATGGGCCTACCGCTGACGTCACATGGACCGGCGCGGATCCCACCCACACCGTCGATGCCGCGGGCCGCAAGTAGCCGCACGATACACTCTCTCTAACATGCGATTGGGACAAGTGAAGCATCACGGGCGCCTTGTGGCGGCCATCTTTGAGGGCGGCGGCGCGCGCCCCATTCACGACTGGAAAATGGTTGAACTGATTGAGCGCAGCGAAGCCGCCGGCCTTTCGCTGCCCGAGTTCGCCGAGCGCGAGGCGCAGGCCATCGAATTTCTCGATCCCGGCATCGCCATTTGCCCGCCGGAAGTCTGGGCCTCCGGCTGCACCTACCAAACCAGCGCCGCGTTTCGCGACGCCGAGCACGGCACGCGCGAGGGTTTCTATGCGCATGTCTACAACGCGCCCCGGCCTGAGATCTTCTTCAAGGGAACGGCCCGGCACTGCGTCGGACACGATGAGCCGATCGGCATGCGGCGCGATTCCAAGTTCACCGCTCCCGAGCCGGAACTGGCCGTTGTCCTAGGCTCGAAAGGTCAGATCCTCGGCTACACCTTGGCCAACGATGTTTCAGCATGGGACATCGAGCGTGAGAACCCGCTCTACCTGCCGCAATCCAAAACGTACACCGCTTGCGTGTCCTTAGGTCCGGTGATCGTCAGCGCCGATGAAATTGCCGATCCCTATGGCCTCGCCATCACCTGCACGGTCAAGCGCCACGGCCGAACGATTTTTGAAGGCTCGACGTCTACATCGCGGCTAAACCGCAAGCTCGAAACGATCGTCGATTATCTGCGGCGGGCGAATCCCGTGCCAGCCGGTACGCTTCTATGTACCGGCACCGGTATCATCGTCAAGGAAGATGCCGCGCTGGCCGCCGGCGATGTCGTCGAAATCAAATGCAGCGCCATCGGTGTGTTGTCGAACCCGGTCGCGGTGGTCGGCTAGCGGTCTCGACAAACCCACTTATTGCGATTCTCTTCTCTGGCGTCTGAACTCTTCGAGTTCGCGCTTCAATGGTTCCCAATACGATCGATCCTTCCGCCGCTCCTCGAGTTCTTCCTGCTCAAGAGCGCGCGCAACGTCCGGCAGGTTCTTTCGCAGTGCGGCCTGAACTGCGGGCCGGTCCTGGCCGATCCGGCGGGCGGCCTCGGGATTTGCGCTCGTTGCCTCCATCAGGAGTTCCGGCGTACGCAACTCACGCAGCCAGAATTCACTCCGCTCCGACGCCGGGCGTTCCTCGCTTGCAAAGTAGTCCTGCTCGACCAGGCGGCGAATCATCGGCCAGTCTTTGTCCCGCTGTGTCTTTTTGGCGGCGACCAGATCCTTGAGGGCAAGTAGCTCTACCGATTCCCCAGCCACTTCGATGGTCGTCCGACGCTCCCACAAGTCGTCAAAAGGGTCAACTCCGCGCAGTGAGGACATCAGGTCGATCCTCACCCCCGCCACATCTTCGCGCCAGCAACGAAAATGGACCGCGTGTCCACGTTCCAGGTACATGGCATCGAGGGCCGGCACGGCGATTGGCTCAGCCTTAAGATCGGTCAGCGCGGTGCGTAATCGCGAGAGGCTGTCGTCATCAACCAGGATGAGTAGGTCCAGGTCCCGGCTGAATTCAGCAGCGCCGTATAACACGCACGCTTGGCCGCCCATGAGCAGCGTTTTCACGCCACTCCTCCGGATCGAAGAAAGGGCTTTGAGTATCGGGCTCTGGTTCAAGCGATCCCCCCAGCGCTAAATAGGTCTCCCACATTTTCATGGATTCGAGGAAGCGCTCCTGCGGAGTGAGGCTGTACCATTCGGCCCATTCGGCACCCACGAGTTCCTCAACACGTCGAACGTCCACACTCATACCTTAACCGATCTGCGCAACTGAGCCGGATCAAAGCGCGCTTTCGGCCAGAGGTAACCGCACCACGAACCGCGAGCCCTTTTGTAGCTCGCTGAACGCCTGAATCTGGCCATGGTGTTGGTCCACAATCCAGCGCGCGATGGATAACCCAAGACCCGCGCCTCCCATCTGTCGGGTACGAACCTTGTCGGTTCGCCAGAATCGCTCATAAATATGCGGAAGATCATCGGGGGCGATCCCGATTCCCGTGTCCGCGATCGCCACCTCGGCGTGGCCATCGGAAACGCTCAATTGCAACGAAACGCTCCCACCGCTAGCCGTATACTTCACCGCGTTGTCCAGCAGAATGAAAAGCAGCCGGGCCAGCGCATCACTTTCCCCCCGAACCACGACCGGCCGATCCGCCTTTATGAACCTCACCTGAATCTGTTTTGACTCGGCTACCAGTTCGATTCTCTCGAAGGCCTCGGACGCCACCAGTGAAAGATCAAGGGTAACCATGCCCGTCAGGCCGGCTCGGGCATCCGCGCGTGCCAGCGTAAGCAAATCATCCAGAAGTTGGCCGGTTCTTGTAGACTCGCGTTCAATCTTCTTCATCGCATCCACCAGTTCCTCGTGCGTCCGCTCGCGGCGAAGTGAAAACTCGGCCGCGGCCTGGATCAGGGTCAACGGCGCCCGCAGTTCGTGTGAAGCGTCGGCCGTGAACTGGACGATTCGCTTGACGGCACTATCGATGCGGTCCAGCATCGCATTCAAAGTGATGGCCAGCCTTTGTAACTCGTCCCTGGCCCGCGGGATCTGAAGCCGTTCGGAGAGATTGCTGATCGTGATGAGGCGTGCGTCGCTCGTGATGCGATCCACCGGTGACAGCGCTCTGCCGCTCATCCAGAAGCCCCCGAAACTCGCCAACAGCAAGAGCACGGGAGTAGAAATCAACAGAGCGGCCTCGAACTCTTCCATCGATTCTTCAAACTCGCGCATCGGCTCGGCAACACGAATTGTGTAAGCCGAGCCGTTGATGGTGACGCTCTGCGAAGCGATTCGCAGGAACGATCCGCCCTTGCGAACGTTGGTGTAGGTCGCCTTAATAGTGCCGGCTTCCACCGGTAGCGTGCCGGCGAGCAGTGGGTCGCCCAAACGCTTCGACCGGTACAGAACGTTTCCGGAGTCGTCGCTGAGTTCGAGCAGGCCGCCGCCGAGGCCGAGCAGCGATTGCTCCCCAAGTTCTTCAACCAGCGCTTCCCTTCCAGGCCTCCCTTCCTGACTAACAAAATCCCGGACATCAGCTATCCGTGTCCGGAGATTGTGGTCAACGGCTTCGAGAATGCTCGCTCTCATCGCGAACCACGCCCCAAAACCGAATAGGGCAAGCAGCAGCGCCACCGTTAGCGCGTACCACGCGGTGAGCCGAACGCGCAGCGAGCCAAACTCCATCAATCTTCTTCCTCGCGAAGGCAATAACCGACCCCCCGCACAGTCTGAATCAAGCGACGCTTTCCAGGCGTATCCACCTTCGTTCGCAAGAGACTGATAAACACATCCAGGTTATTGTCTGTAATGTCTCTTTCCGAACCCCACGCTGCATCGATCAGCCGCTGACGTGTCACCACCCGCCCCGCTGACTTCATCAGACATTCAAGGATCGTGAATTCCCTCCTGGTTAGGTTGAGGGCAGCATTCCCTCGATGGACTTCGCGCGACTCGATATCCAGCGTTAAGTCGCAAAACCGCAGCCTTGACCCTCGGCCCGTTGCCGCCGGTCGTGTCCGGGCCCGCAGCCGAGCCAGCAATACTTCAAAAGAGAAAGGCTTGGTTAGATAGTCGTCTGCGCCGGCGTCGAGGCCGCGCACGATGTCCTCGGGGCCGTCACGGCCGGTCAGCAACAGAATTGGTGTGTGGATGCTGGCGGAACGGAGCCTTCGCGTCACTTGGACCCCATCCAGATACGGCAGCATCACGTCCAGCACGATAATGTCGAAAGACGACGATTCCGCTGCTCGAAGTGCCGCCGCGCCATCGAATAAAGTGGTGACTGAGTTACCCTCTTCCTCCAGTGCGCGGCCGACATAGCCTGCCACATCCCGATCGTCTTCCACCAGCAGAATACGCATGTACAGCTCTTTTCAACCAGCTTACGGCACCCACCCACAGGTGCGGTCTGCGAATCAAAGCCAGCTCCGTTCGGTGCGGACTTAAGGTCGGCTTCAGGTTCATAGCGTATGCTGCGGCTATGTCCGCGAACCAGTCTCTCAACGCGCCGCGCCCATGTGGACACGATTAAACGCCCTCGCATGCTTCTGTTTAAGGGATTCTCGGTGGTTCTTTGCGGGCTGGCCCTTAGCGCGTCCTTCGCCTTCGCGCAAACGGCGAGCCTCAGCGGGCGAGTTACGGATGAGTCCGGCGCTATTGTGCCGGCCGCGAAGGTGACGCTCACCCTTCCTGAAGGTTTAGCCAAAACTGCCACAGCGGCCGGCGACGGCTCCTACTCATTCAAGGCGCTCCCTCCAGGCGATTACACACTCTCCGCATCCGCTCCTTCCCTTGCGATGGACCAGCCAGTGCTTGTCAACCTCCACTCGACGTCGCACGTCGTCAATCTGCAAATGAAGGTGGTCGGCGTCGAGCAGCGAGTGACGGTTCAGGAGAACGCCGGGGCAACTGTCAATACCGATCCCGCCAATAATGCCGGGGCGCTAGTCATTCGCGGCTCCGACCTTCAGGCGCTCTCTGACGATCCGGAGGACCTCCAGTCCGATCTGCAGGGACTTGCCGGGCCTTCCGCCGGACCCAGCGGTGGGACGATTTTCATCGATGGATTCAGCGGCGGCGAGCTGCCGCCCAAGGAGTCCATCCGTGAAATTCGCATCAACCAGAACCCCTTCTCGCCGGAGTACGACAAACTCGGTTACGGCCGCATCGAGATCTTCACCAAGCCCGGCACCGAAAAGTGGCACGGAACAATCGCTTATAACTACGCGAACAGTATCTTCAACTCCCGCAATCCATACGCGGCCCAAAAAGCGCCGCTCCTCTTGAACGAGTCGGAGAATACCGTCTCCGGGCCCCTCAGTAAGCGTGCATTCTTCACCTTCGACCTCGAAGGGCAGGCCGTCAACAATGGCGCCATTATCAATGCAATTGTCTTGGATCCCTCGACGCTCGCTCCGAATCCATACACCGCCTTCAACGTCACGCCACAGCGCCGCCTTCGAATCAGCCCGCGCCTCGACTACCAGTTAAACGACTACAACACGCTCAGCGTCCGGTACACCTTCACCCGGGCAAGCATCACCGATTTCGGTATCGGCGGCTTCGACTTGGTCCCACGCGGTTACCATCTCAAATGGAATTACAACACGCTGCAGTTGACAGAAACCGCAGTTCTCAATGCCGCCGTAAACGAGACGCGCTTTCAGTTCTTTCGAGTCAGTAAAATGACCACGCTGAACAACCCTGGCGAAGCTTTACTGGTGGCCGGGGCCTTCAATGACGGCGGGGCGCAAACCGGGAACGCTTCCGACGGACAGAACAGTTACGAACTGCAGAATTACACGTCCGTCGTAAAAGGCGCGCATTCGTTTCGGTTTGGCGTGCGGCTCATTGGCCAGACGGAAGACAGTGTATTGTCGCAGAACTTCGGCGGCACGTTTCTCTTCAATTCCATCAACGCTTACAGCCTGACGCTTCTTGGAATGCAAAACGGCCTAACGCCCGAGCAGATCCGTGCATCCGGTGGCGGCGCGGCACAGTTCAGTATCAACACGGGTACGCCCGGCCTGGCCGTCAATCAACTCAACGCGGGCATTTTCGGTGGTGACGATTGGAAGCTTCGCCCCAACCTCACCCTGAGCCTGGGTGTTCGCTGGGAAGCCCAAACCAACATCCATGACTACCGCGACTGGGCGCCCCGTGCCGCATTCGCGTGGGCGCCCGGCGGCGGCGTGAATCGCTCGTCGAAGACCGTCTTGCGAGGCGGCTTCGGCATGTTCTACGATCGCTTTGCGCTGACGAACACGCTCACCGCCGATCGTTACAACGGCATCGTCCAGCAGCAATACGTCATTAGCAACCCCAACTTCTATCCCGTCGTCCCTCCCATTTCCGTGATTGAAGCTGTCAAGTCGCCGCAGATCATCCAGGAAATCGATTCCAGCCTTCGCGCGCCCTACGTTATGCAGTCTGCGCTGACACTCGAACGCCAACTTCCTAAGAACATCACCGCGTCCGTCACTTATACCAACTCGCATGGCGTGCATGTGCTGCGGTCGCAGGACATCAACGCCCCATTGCCAGGAACCTACGATCCGAACAAGCCCGCCAGTGGAGTGTTCCCGTATGGTAATCCGAATCCCATTTTTCTGATGACCAGCGCGGGCCTCTACAACCAGAACCAAATCGTCACTAACGTCTCCGCCAGGATCAACCCGCAGATTTCGCTCTTCGGTTACTACGTCTATAACCGCGCCCTGAGCAACACCGACGGCCTCAGCACCTACCCCGCCAATCCCTACAACTACACCGGCGAATATGGCCCCGCCTTCAACGACATACACAACCGCTTCCTGGTGGGCGGCTCGATCAATACGAAGTGGAACTTCCGCATCAGCCCTTTTGTGATCGTTCAATCCGGCGCGCCCTTCAACCTCACCACCGGCAATGATCAGTTCGGAACAACGCTGTTCAACGCGCGGCCCGGCATCGCCACCGATCCTTCCAAGCCCGGAGTTGTCGACACGATATACGGCCCGCTCGATCCGAACCCCAGTCCCGGCGAAGAGATTTTGCCGCGTAACTATGGCCGTGGCCCCGGCCAGATCACCATGAATGTCCGTGTCGGCAAGACGTTCGGCTTTGGGCCCGAGCGCGGGGGCGGCAGCACCGTTTCGGCAGGTCCCCGCCAGGCCGGCGTTCCCAATCTGGCTGCGCCGGGAGGCATGCGGGGGCTCTTCGCTCCGCCAACCACTAACCGTCGTTTCAACCTCACCATCTCGTTATCCGCCCGGAACATTCTCAATCACAATAATCCCGGGCCCATCATTGGCAACATCCAGTCTCCTCTGTTTGGAATGTCGAACCAACTGGCAGGCGGTCCCAACGGTGAAGGCTTCTCGGAAAATGCCAACAACCGCCGTTTCGAATTGCAGACGCGCTTCACGTTCTAACAGAGTGCTGCGACATACCAGCACAGAACTCAGCATGAGTGCCGGAGTGCACACACCCGCAATGATGAAAACGGATGCCGACCGGGGACAGGCACCAGGACAGGCACCTGTGTCCCAAGGCGCGCACACATCTCCGTATCGCGTCACCGAAGTCCGTCGCCGCGTGGACACAGCGGGCCTGTCCCCAGATCAACAACACCTGTTTTCAGAGCAACCGCGCGCGTAAGCGAGCGGACTTCGGCCTCTTTCAGAATCGTCTTTGGCTTACAGTTTAAGCGGACTATCTCGATCCCTCTACTTCACGGGGTTGACCTTCAGCCCTTCCCGCGCGTTGTCGCCTGGATTGGGGATGAGTGTATCGCCTTCCTCGACGCCGCTTAGGATTTCCAACTTGTCGCCATAGTCCCGTCCTACTTCGATCTTTTTCAAATGCACGATGTGGTCCGGGCCAACCATTGCCACTTGCGTGCCTTCCGGGCGCACAATCAGAACGTCGCTAGGGACCAGGATATGTGAGCTGCTTTGCGCGTTGTTCAGATCGACTTTTGCGTACATGCCGGGCAACAGCGCTCCGTCGTTGTTCGGAACCTGGACTTCTACCAGCAGCGTGCGGCTGGAAGGGTCGAGCGAACTTGATGTACGTGCGATGGTCCCGGTAAAGTGACGGCCGGGTAAGTTGGGCACCGTGAGGCGGGCGGCTTGGCCGGTCCGTATGAAGCTGGCGTTCGCCTGCGGAACATTAACGTACGTGCGCAGCGTTGACATTTGCGCCACGCGGTACAGCAGCGTAGCGCCCGCGTTCACCAGCGCGCCAACATCAACGTTGCGTTGCGTGATGATGCCGTCGAACGGGGCTCTGACCACCAGATAGCTTTGCATTTTTTGAAGGCGCGACAGGTTGGCTTGAGCCGCGGCCAGACCATTTGTTTGTGCGTTAATGGCTTTTTCTAATGAGCGCACGCTCGACTGCTGCGCTTGAAACTGGCTCTGGTATTGGTCGTTCTCTTGCTTCGACACGACACCGCGGCCTACCAGGCTGTTCCAGCGTTGTGCCGTAACGCGCGCCAGTTCGAGTTGCGTCTTGCCTTGCTCATAATTGGCTTCTGCCTCATCCAGAGTAGATTGCGCCTGTTGGAGGTTTGCCTTTGCCTGAAGCACCTGTTGATCCAGTTCCGGCGCTTCGATCTCTGCCAGCGGCTGCCCGGCTTTGACACGATCGCCAATGTCCACCAGTCTCTTTTGGATGTAGCCATCGGCACGCGCCAGGATCGGCGCCTCGGTGACGGCCTGAATGCTGCCGGGGAGCTCTAGATCTGATGCCGGCCCGGAACGCTGAACTTGAACGACTCCCACATTGGGAACGGCCTCCGACGTTTCCGCCGCCTCACTAACGAGAGTCGCGTTGCGTTGCTTCCGCGGAATGTATCCTGCCAGGAATCCCACGACGGTTAGAACAACCACGCCCAGGACAATGGCCCAAATCGTGACCGAGGACGGTCGCCACGGCCGCGCCGGTAATCCACCGTGCCCCGGGATCGGCTGTGCCGGGCTAAGGCTGGAAGCTTTCAGTTCCTCAAGCTGTCGCCTCAGACGCAGGTTCTCCTGCCGCAGCCGTTCTTCCGCGCTGTCGGGCGCATGTGTTTCGACCGGTCCGCCTTCCAAAGATTCTCGTTCGCTGGGTTTGATGAATGGCATCCGCGGCTCAGGCTCTGCTCTTCATATCCAATTCTTGCAGTTGGCGTTCGTAATCCACCGGGGGCTTGGTTCGAAGATAACTATAGATGATCGGAACCACAAACAGCGTGGTTACCGTCGCGAACAGCAGTCCTCCGATGACGGCCCGCCCCAGCGGCGCATTCTGCTCTCCGCCCTCGCCCAGGCCCAACGACATCGGAAGCATGCCGAGTATCATGGCAGTCGCCGTCATCAGGACGGGCCGTATGCGTGCAAACCCGGCTGAGAGCATCGCCTCCCGCGCGGACGGCACAAACTCTCGCTCGTCATTCGCGAACGTAACCATCAGGATGCTGTTCGCCGTCGCGACGCCGATGCACATAATGGACCCCATCAGCGAAGGAACATTCAGCGTAGTGTGGGTGACGAACAACATCCACAAAATGCCGGCCATCGCGCCCGGCAGCGCCATCAGGATGATGAACGGATCCGTCCACGATTGAAAATTGACCGCGATCAGAAGGTACACGAGTACCACCGCAAAAATCATTCCCAGCCCGAGCCGCAAGAATGAGGATTCCATGGTCTCAATCTGCCCGCGGAGAACAAAAGAGGTCCCACGCGGCAAGTGCTGTTCCTCCTCGTGCATGATCTTTTTCACCTCGCGGCCTACGCTTCCCAAATCTTGACGGTCGACATTGGCGTATACGTCAAATACCGGCCACACGTTGTAGTGATTTACGATCACCGGCGCATAGTCCCGTTTGACGCTGACTAGATTCGACAGAAGCTGCGTGCTTCCGGGCATGGCGCCGGGATTCGCGTAGGCCTGAGAGGTGGCGCTGGGCGAACTGCTGACGAATGCATCACCGCCCATCGCGGCGCCCATTTGCGACCCGGGCGTAGTGGAATTGACGATATTGGTGGCAGCTGAGATCGGTGTCCGAAGCAGCGCGTCAAGAGAGTCGACTTTGTACTGGGGCGTTTGGACGCCAACGCCGTAGTTGACGCCGTTCGCCCAGTTCACCCAGAAATTCGGAGCAATCATGTTATTGCCGGTCAGCGAGATCAGCATGCTGTTCGTCACGTCGCGTTGTGTGAGCCCTAACTCCGACGCTTTCACCCGGTCCACATCCAGCCGCAATTGGGGCTGATCGACAACCTGGTGCACGTGCACATCGGCCGCTCCTGGAATGTGCGACATTTTCTCCGCAAGTTTCTTTGCAAGTTGATAGTTCGCCACGTTGTTCCTGCCGACGATCTGCAAATCGATCGGAGCCGGCAAGCCGAAATTCAGGATCTGGGTGGTGATGTTCGCCGGTTGAAAGAAGAACGCGAGATCGGGGAACTTCTCTTTCAGGTGTTTCCTGAGCTGCACTTCGTAGTCGCGTGTCGAGCCGTGGTTCTCTTTCTTTAGGGCAATCTGGATCTCACCGTCGGCGCTGGAGATCGTGGGAATATCTCCCTGGGCGATGCTGGTCCAACTGTTGGGAATGCCGATGATGTCGATCAACGCGTCGATCTGATCGCCGGGGATGATCTTCCTGATTTCGCGCTCCACCTCCCCGAATCGAATCTCGGTCTCTTCGATGCGCGTACCCGCCGGGCAGCGCACGTGCAGCCGCATCTGGCCGGAATCCACATTCGGGAAAAAGTCTTCGCCCACCAACCACACCAAGCCCAGCGATG
>JBAUOG010001117.1:0-12012 GCA_049579625.1 Bryobacteraceae bacterium | reverse complement strand
ACAGCGATTGCGCCAGACTCCGCCTCCGTCTCTACTCTTCGCGCTGCTGTGAAATGGCATGGGACACGGTAATCGACCGAATATCGTGGTGGCGGTACTGCTTTTGCTTTCGGTTGTCACGCTTTCTCGCGGTGCCAGCACTGATTTAGAGCGAGCAGCGGAGATGTACCAGCGAACCGAGTACCGATCAGCCCTCGACATTCTGCTCCCACTCTCTCCAAAGAGCGCCGTGGTCTATGCTCTGATCGGCAAAACCTACTATATGGACGGACAGTCCAAGAATTCTACGACCTATTTGGAAAAGGCTGTCGCCGAAGACCCCTCGAATTCCAGTTACTACGATTGGCTGGGCAAAGCATACGGCCGCCGCGCTGAACAGTCCTCTTTTCTTACGGCACTGGCATACGCGAGAAAGACTCGTGAGTCCTTCGAGAAGGCTGTGGTTTTAGATGAGTCAAATCTGGAAGCGTTGGGCGATCTGTTCGAGTACTACCTTGAGGCGCCGGGTATGGTTGGAGGCGGGATCGATAAGGCTGAGAACGTCGCAGCTCGCATTCGCCGCCGGAACGAGGTCGAAGGCCACTACGTCCTGGCTCGGATTGCCGAGAAACGCAGAGATGCTCCGACAGCTGAACGGGAGTACCGGGCGGCTGTGCAACTTGCGCCAGCCGATATCGGCCGCGTGATTGATTTGGCAACCTTTCTGTCAAAGCAAGGTCGTTATCAGGAAAGCGAGGAACTGTTCGATTTGGCGGGGCACATGGCGCCGGATTCGCCCAAGCTCATTTTCGCGCGGGCCTCGTCCTATGTACAAACTGGACGAAAACTGCCGGAGGCAAGAGCCCTCATTCAACGGTACATAGGATTGCGACATTCGCCCGATGATCCATCTCGATCTGATGTTGAGGGACTCCTAGGAGTACCTCGGAAGCATGATGTTTCCGCACCCGGAGCCTCGTCTTAAGCCAGAACTTTATGACCGGCTCGGGTGAGCTGGTCGCGGCACTCAATTGAGCGTTGGAGGATCGTGAAGATGTTCTCCACGTCTTCTTCTATGCCCGGTGGGCGAGCACGTTGGGCGTGTCTGGGTGCGCGCGCAATCAAGCCAGGACTTCGGAGAATTGATCCGCGTGACCAACTATGAACCGCCAGCTAGATACGGACTCATTACGGGGGTGATTCGAAGGACCCTCACGTCTAGGAAACGGTGGCTCTCAGAAATCCCGTTCCTGGTGATTACGCTGGGGCCTTGGGTCGTGATGATCTGGCTGCTATGGCCCCGCCGGTAGTGGGACACCCGCATGGTGCAATCGGCCTGATTCAGGGCCTGTGCCCTGAGCAAAGAAGGCCTATTAACACCCGCGCCCGACTCGGCAGGTAGTCTCTGTCACGAAGAACCCATCAACAGGGCAATCGTAGCGATGACGTCAAACTGCCGAGATTCAGCACTTGGGTCGGCATGTGCCGCTACCTCGGCGGAGAATCCCGCCAAAAGCCTGAAATCGCAGCGGATCCACGTTGGAAGGGCGATTGCATCTCTGTGAGATGCAGCCAGGGGGGCTGATCTCTAATGAACAACCGGTCGATCGCAAACGAAAGACTCCGCCGTGAGGTGGCGGTGACGGAAGAGTTTCTGGATGCCCCGAACGCCGATTCGTTTTCTGACCTGTTCAACATCTTTACACCGCAACTTGTCGCTTTCTTCCGGGCGCGCAATTGCGCTCTGCCCTTGGCCGAGGACATGGCGCAGGAAGTGATGTTCACCGTTTACCGTAAAGCTGCGCAAATTCGAAATCGCCCGTTGTTTCGTGCATGGCTGTTCAAGATTGCCCATAACGCCCTCTGCCGGCACTACAGCAAGCAGACACGAGAAGTGGAAACGGTGGACCTGGCGGAGGTCAGTGATCGCTTGGTCGCTGCCAGCAATAAGCCCGCCGGAACCCCGGCGTTCGAGTTTCTGCATTGGATGGCTTTCCTGGACTCGCGCGAGAGTGAAGTGCTGACGTTGCGTTTCATCGAGCAGTGGGAGTACCACGAAATCGCCACCGCCCAGGCCACGCCGATCGGGACGGTGCAATGGCGCGTGTTTAATGCCAAGAAAAAGCTGGCGCCGCATTTGGCGCCGTGCCGAACCATTTCTCGTGAGGCTGCCTGACGGTGCAGCTAAGTTTACAGATCAAATGTCAGGGAGATCCATTTGTAAGGTCACTATCTTCCCCAACTTAGCGACCCGCGCCGAGTGCCTTAACAAAGAAAGAAAGACGCCATATGAAACACGGAACACAATCTACACTCCGCATCTTGGTGCTGGTCAGTGCAATCACTTGTCTGTTTTGCCAGTTCGCACCGGTCGGGACCGCACAAACGACGGACACTGCGAATAAGAGCGCCATAAAAGGCGTAGTCTATACTGTCGACGCCGACGGAGGCCGGTCTGCCGTGCCGGGCGCACTTGCCAAACTGATCGGCCCGTCGTTTTCCCAAGAGACCACAACCAATGATCAAGGCCAGTACGACTTTGTCGGAGTAGACCCGGATGCTTATGAAATCGACGTGACGGCGCCGGGTCTTAGCGGTTCCAGTATGGTGAGAGTCGAATCGGGTACAGTTCTCGACGCCCCCATCGAGTTACGAGTCGAAGCGGTAAAAGAATCTGTGACGGTGACTGCTAGCGCCGCGCAGACTGTTTCAACGGATTCGTCGGACCAGTCCGTCATCGATAGGTCGGCGATTTTGAATGCTCCGAACCAGCAGGAACGCGCCGATTCGTTACTGCCCCTGATTCCGGGCGTCGTCCGTGGACCAGATGGACTCATCAACATGAAAGGAGCCCGCACATCGCAAGGCGGCTCTCTGGTCAATAGTGCAAACACCACGGATCCGGTAACTGGCAACCCAGCGATGAGCCTCCCTATCGATGTCGTGGGCTCCGTGAAGGTGATTGCGAATCCTTACGATCCCGAATACGGCCGGCTGGCGGGCGCGGTATCGAGCGTTGAGACGACCACCGGGAACTTCGACTCTTTCCACGCAACGGTGCAGAACCTCTTTGTGCGGCCTCGAAAACGCGACGGGGACTTTGTTGGCATCGAATCGGCAACACCACGCATGACCCTTACCGGTCCACTCCTGAAGCATAAGATCGCCTTTACGCAATCCTTCGAATACCGATTCGTCCGGACGCCGGTCTCAAGCCTGCCGCAACTCCAACGCGACATTAAGTTAGAAGGCTTCAATTCCTTCACCCAGATTGACGCGACGTTGAGTGAGCGGCAATCATTGACTGCGTCATTCGCTTTGTATCCCCAAAAAATTAACTACTTGGGCTTAAACACATTCGTTCCACAACCATCGACCCCAGATCTTCACCAGCGCGGCTACATGGCTTCGGTCCAACATCGGTACACTGTGAGCTCGGACGCGATCGTCGTTTCGCAGTTCAGCTACAAGAGTTTTGATGCTGACGTAACTGCGAATAGTAACGGTCCGTATCAATTACGGATCGAGACTACGACGGGCGGATTCTTCGATCGCCAGCAACGCCAAACGGGGCGCTCCGAGTGGCAGGAGACTTACCAATTCGATACGCACGGCTTTCTCGGCTCGCACCAGTTCAAGGTCGGGAGTGATTTCGCACACAGCGACTACGACGGCCACATTCAATTCTTGCCCGTCAGCATCATGGGAATGCTAGACGTTCCCATTGAACGCATCGAGTTCGGACCAGCTTCCCGCTTTGATATCCAGCAGAACGAGTTTGCCTTTTTCATTGCCGACAAATGGATGCCGATCCAGCGTCTGACGCTGGATCTCGGTTTGAGGGTTGACCGGGACTCCGTGACCCATTCCTCAAATCTCGCTCCGCGCGCGGGCTTCGCACTAATGTTGACCAGCGATGCAAGAACGATACTCAAGGGCGGCGTCGGCCTGTTCTACGATCGCGTGCCGCTCAACGCTGCGTCGTTCCCGCTACTGCCCGGCCGCACGATTGAGGACCTCGCTCCGACCGGAGAGATCCTTTCCTCTGTCGCCTACATGAACGAGTTCGCCACCGGCCTGCGCAATCCGCGCAGCGTGGGTTGGAACATGGAACTCGACCGGCAGATGACCTCCTCCTTTGTTCTGCGCGCTGGGGTTGAGGAGCGCAACACCTCTCGCGATTTCGTCCTCAACCCCGAATCGAACCTCGGAACCCTTTCGCTGTCCAACAACGGCCGATCCTTCTATCGGGAGTTCCAGATTACAGGGCAGTACAAAGTCCGCCGCGGCACGCTCAACGCCTCTTATGTGAGGTCGAAGGCATGGGGCGATCTGAATGACTTTAATCAGTTTTTCGGTAACAACCCAGTGGCCGTCATACAACCAGACGAGCGCGGCCCTCTTCCCTTTGAAGCGCCGAACCGGTTTCTGGCCTGGGGTCAGTTCCAGGCGCCCTTCAAACTGACCCTCCTTCCGGTTCTGGACACACATACTGGGTTTCCCTATTCCGTAATCAATGAATCGCGGGAGTTCGTTGGGCCTCGAAACTCGGATCGGTTTCCCCACTTCACTTCCTTCGATCTCCAGGTGACAAGGCCGATCTCGCTACCGTTTCGACAAGAAAGGCTCAAGGCCCGCGTCGGATTCAGTGTGTACAACCTGTTCAACCAGTTCAATCCCCGCGACATCCAGAATGACATTGACAGCTACCGCTTTGGGGCGCTCTTCAACGGTGTTGGCCGGACATTCCGGGGAAAATTCATCTTGGAGTTTTAGAAATGTTCCTCGCCTCAGTGCTTCTCTTTGCCGCGGTTGCGTCGCCTGCCGGCGATTCGAACGAACAGCTTCCGGCCGCCACCAACGTGGTCGCCAAAATGATGGCGCGCGACAACGAACGCCAAGCAGCCCTCGACGGTTACACCGCCGTGCGGCGCTACGTACTTGAGAACCAGGGCTTCCACAAGCGAGCCGAGATGCTGGTGCGCATGACCTGCCTGAAGGACGGCTCGAAACACTTCGAGACGCTTTCCTCCACCGGTTGGGGAGGCGCACGCAAGCACGTGTTCCCCAGGCTGCTTGAAGCGGAAGCCGACGCGTCCCGGCCAGGTTCTCGCGAGCGGTCGCGCATTACTCCCGAAAACTATGCCTTTGAAATGCTCGGGACCGAGCACGTCGACGGGCGGCTGGTCTATGTGATCGCCGTGGAACCAAAGACACCGAACAAGTACCTGCTACAAGGCAGGATCTGGGTAGATGCGGATGAATATGCCATCGTTCGCATCGACGGTAAGCCGGCGAAGAATCCTTCTTTCTGGATCAAGAGCGTCCACTTCGTACACAACTACGACAAACTGGGGTCGTTCTGGTTCCCGATTTCCGACCGTTCCGTAACGGAAGCACGGATCTTTGGCAACACCGAAGTGACCATCGAGTACTTCGAATACACGCCGAACACGTCCTCACTCAAGGCCTCGCGCTAGCGGCCTGTCGCGTTGAGTTCGTTAGCATGGGCTCACGCAACAACTGGCATCGGAATACTTCCAGTTGAGTGGGCGTGCCGTTTTTGCATAGGCGCGAATATACCGCATCACCTCGCGCCCAATCCGTCCGAACCAGATCTCAAACTTGATTGAGCCAAGAAGAATAGGTCGGCGTGAAATGGAGATCCACGTTGGGGTGGTCATCCAGGAAGGCCTGAACCTTGGAAGTTTTGTGCGCCGACAGGCTGTCCAGGATGACGTGGACCTCTTGTTTCGGTGGGCACGCACCCACCATCTCACACAGAAACTCCACAAATTCTTAGCTGGTATGCCGGGCAGCTGTTTTTGCCCTGGACCGTGCCCGTTCTCACGTCGAGCGCGGCATGAAGGGAAAGCGTACCGTGACGATAGTATTCGAAACCATGGCGTTCGATTCGACCGGGTGACATCGGCAGCACTGGATCTCACCCGCCAGGGGCTTGGATGGTCGACTTCTCATCCAGGCGGAAGACGCCGGCATGCTGGGGTGGTCATCGCTGGCCATGTAGCGCTCCAGTCGGTGAGGTTTTAGGCCCGCTTTGTGCCAAATCCGCTGTACGGTGTCATCGCCGAGCTTCAGATGTTTGGCCATCTTGCGGCACGACCAATACGTGGAGCCATCGTTGGGGTCTACGGCGACTCGCCTCCATCACCTTCGCCTGCAAACCGTGGGTAATCACAAACGGCTTCTGGCCAGGATGACGGACCTCCAACGAGCCAGGTACACGATGCCTCTCGAATCGGTCCCTCCACCGTGAAATCGTCGGCGCGGTGATATCCAGTCGGTCCTGAATGGTCCGATACTGCAGACCGTCAGCCAACATGAGGACCAAGCGTGCTCGAAAGACATCGCCGGCCGGCAGGTCACCTGTTCCAACTCGGCCCGCTTGTCCGCCGTCAATGTGATCGCCTCAGCCGAGAATGGTATATCACATTGGACACCGTTTCTCAGCGACAGGCCACTAGCCGGCCCGATGGCGCCTGGCTTCAGCGCCGTTCCGCCAAGGTCTCGCAAATGTGGCGGAAATAGGATGGTGGTCCGAGGCTCGAACCGTATTGTGCACTTGCCCCTACGATCGGACTTCGCCCGAGACGTAGATCCAGTCAATCGAGCGCTTGCGCTGAAATAGCCCGCGAGAAACGGTGGTCGGGACCTCAAGTAGTCCAACCCCATCATGGAACCCGTAAGTCCGGAACGTTGCAGCAGCGCAATCATTGCCGGCGTTCAGGTTGAAGTCCCCGGCTATGATAACCAGAGCGGACTCGCTTTGCCGTCTGGCATCCTCCAGCGTCTCCCCCAACTGGCCCAACCGGAGCGAGTCTTCCGCTCTGCTTTCGAGATGCAGGTTGTAGGTAACAGACCGCTGTTGATCGATGAGCGCATCAGCAACCAGCGAGATCCTACCCCCGAGCCGTCGTTGAAAGAGTTCGATCCGCGGTACATACCAACGGGGCTTCCAGAAGTTGGACTGGCGTCGAAAGCGAATGATCCGCCCGTTTGAAATCGGCCATGGGGACAGGGTCGCCAGACCGTGATACGCAGGCGAAACGCAACAGCCAGCACTCAGTTCCTGAAACTCCTCCCCGAACACATAGTTCAGGCGGAGTGACCGGGCTAGCTCGTAGGCTACGTCAAGGTATTGGGTGCGCCGTACGTTTAGGTCTACTTCCTGGAGGAGGATCAGATCCGCTTCAGCGGATCGCAGGAATTCAAGAATCGCGGAGAATTGCAGACCGCGTTCAATATTCCAACTTACGACTCGAACGTAATTTCGAGACCAGGGTTGTCCTCTTTCAGTCCCGAATCTGCCGCAAATTACTTCATCCATCATTGGGTGGTCACCTGCTGCCTGGCAGGATTCGATGAACACGAGGCCTCTCACTCACGCAGTAGCAGGAGGGCTTATGACCTTTGGCGTCCGAACCGCTGCAAAAGTGCAGTACGAGTAGAGAGCTATGGGCCAGACTACATTTGCGCCTAGCGCGGATAGAATGAGGCCCACCTGAGTAAGGTTGAAAATGGCGAATACCAACAAGGGATAAGGCAAAAAGCATCTCCGGATGATGAACTCTGTATGCCGGCCAAGGTATAAGAAGGGGTTAGACTGCCGGCTGGATGCCTGCGTCTGCCAGATTTGCAACAACTGCTCGGGACGATCGGTGGCCAGCCGGTGCCGCTGAAGCCCCGTGACGAGGAAGCTCAGGACCGCCCCGAAAAACAGCAGCCCGCCCCAGACGAGATAGACTCGCATGCCTGAGCTTCGTAGCAGACCTATCGTCATGCCACCGAAGATAAACAAGTAATAAAGGTAGTCGCAGACTGTTTCCAACCAGCAGCCGAACGCGGACTCCTGAAGCTTTAGGCGGGCCACCTCACCGTCGGATCCGTCGAGAATGCTGGCAAACACTGACAAAAACGCACCCAGGAGCATATTCCAATAGCCGCCACATGCGAAGAACACACCGGAACTTAAGCTGACACCCAGAGTGAAGAGGCTGACCATGTTGGGCGTGATCGGAAAACGAATGATCTGCCGGCTGATCGGGATGGATACTCTGCGATTCAGCCTGGCGAAGATTCCGTCTGTCGGCTTGACGAGCCACCGGTCCAGTTTCTGCTCAGCTGACAGGCGGTCTTGCTCGTTCGAAATCCGCTGCCACATGTCTTCCTGCACGGGCTCACACTCGACCGTGCAGATTGAAGAGAGCCAGGCATGCAGGTCCTCGATGGAGGTGATGTTTGGCGGGCTGTGCTTAGCAAGATCTGCCGCCACATCTCGGGAGATCGCCAAGATGCCGACCGGCTGCCCAACACTGGTCAGCGCCAAGGCACCCGACTCTTCGCTCCATTCGCTTGCTCGTCGATGCAACGACGGGTGGTATGTTCTGTCCCCGGCAATCACCACGAGAGATCCCGAAGTCTCGCCTGCGACTTGCCCCAATAAAGAAGCGAGAGACACTTCTCCGCTGCCGAGTTGAATCCATTCGACGGATTTAGGAAGACGGCGGGTGCTCTGCAACTCACGCTGAACCTCCGGCCCCGTCACCTGATCTACCGCGACCACGATTCGGGTTGCACCAGCCTTTCGTGCACCCAAAATCACTCGTAGCAAAACGGGAAGGGCACCAACCCTGGGAAGCCACGACTCGAAACTGTCTTCGCCCTCCTGGTTGTTAGCGAGAATTACCGCAACGTGCCCACGACCAGCGGCCTCGTTCTTATCCTGGGTTTCGGCTGGCCCTGTTTGGTTTCTTGGAGCGTGAAGGTCGGACTGAGTGCCTTCAAAGTTGCTGCGCTTCGTCGACCTGGACAGTATGGCCAGGCAAAGGCCCCCGACGGCCGCCCAGCAGATCGCTCGAAAGCGTCGAGTGAGTCCGAGGGTCAAGCCGGCGGCCCCACTTAGGCCGAGCATCTTTGCGACAAGGATAGTTCCTCCTTCATACGTTCCGATGTTTCCTGGATTGAATAGGCCCAGAATATTGACCATCTTGGTCCAAGCTTCGGTTGCTAATGCAGCGACGAACCTGATCTTGGCGCCCATGAGCCACAGAATCAGAAAGACTTCAAGAACTGCCGCGAGGTGGCAAGCCAGGTTCAGCCCGAAGCTAGCCCAAAACGCTCGGGGCGTTTGGTGATAAAAATCAAACAGCTTGCTTTCAATCGAGTGAATCAATGATTGCTTGCGTTCCATCCAGCCGCTGAAATGCGGCACACGACTGAGCAACCTTGTGGACGATGAGAACACCGGCCAACGCCGGTGCGCCGCAAGCGCTGTCACGAGGATGACGCCGAGAAGCAAGAACGCAGACAGGCCGGCGTACCGCGAGAGGTTAGGAGGCAGCGGCAATACCGCCAGCATAGCTATCAATCCGACTGCGCTTACCAACGCGGCGGTAAGGACGAAAAGAGCGCGGTCCAGTGCTACCGATGCAATGCCGCTGGCGAGGGGCACCGTCGGGCTCATGAGTGACACTCGCAGAGTTTCCCCGGAAACCTGTCCCAGAACGCCAAACTGTCCCACCGCTTCCGACGACAGCCGCAGTCCAAGCATGCGCCGAAATGAGACTTGATGCCTATCATCTAATAGCGTGATCCGCCACGCCCAAGTCTTCACGAGGTGCGAGACTCCGCCCAGAGCAAGGACCAGTATCAGTCCCCAACCTAGGGCCGCTACGCTTTCGAGCAGCGCAGAAGCCCCGGTTCGCCGGACCAGGTCTGCCAGAAGCAAAGCGCCAAACAGCCCCGCCAGGACCCTCAGCCGCGCTCCCGTAACGGTCCTACGCACACAGCCTCTCTAGGGATGTTATGGGGCGGAAGCGCCGGTCGAAAACGCTCTCTGCGTGCGCGAGCGCTTCTGGCGTATCGAGATCTTGCCAGCGCGCGTCACCGATCTCCAAGCCACGTAGACATCGTTCTCGCGCCAGTTGCATCATGCCGTCGGAGAGCGAGCAGTTCCCATCCTTAGTTGCCGATTCGAGTCTGTCAAACAGCGCCGGGTTGCATAGGAACATGCCGGTATCCAGCGCGTCATAGTCCGCGATCTCCTTGCCGATATCGACTATGCGATCGCCTTCGCGCCGAACCTTCGTTGCATCATCCAGATCAAAAACGCCGTCGACGTTCGGATCCACGGCGAGAATGACCTCACCGGGCGCGAGGGGTTGCTCCAGCAACACCTCCGCCGTCTCTGTGTCAAAGAGGTGATCAGCCATAAGTAACATGAAGTTTTCGCGGATTTCATCTCTGGCTTTTAGCACAGAGATGCCGTTTTGCTTGTGATACTCCGGGTTTTCAACAAAGGTCACTGAGAGGTTGGCCAGCCATCGACTATCAAGCCAGCTACGTATCAGGTCGGAGCGATACCCGACTACAATCACGAACCTCTCAATACCGGCTTCATAGGCTCTGCCCATTACGTGTTCGAGAATGGGCTTGCCCCGAAACGGCACAAGGGGCTTTGGGAGTCCGCCTGATACGGATCTTAGGCGCGTCCCGTTACCAGCGGCGAGAATGAGACACTGATTTACTTTTGTCATGAACCACCTGCTTAAAGCGAGACCCCTAGAGTTGTTGAGCGCTCCCGCTTGCAAAATTCATCTCCCTCTCGCCACGGAACAGGGTAGGTGCGCTTACAGGCGCGACAGCAATAATGACCATGAGCTGGCCAGTAGGGTTCCGGATGAAACGCCCGGCACCATCCGCTAGCCACATGCTTCCAGAGGGCCCTCATTTTGAGTTCTCCTTTGTGTCGGTGCAACTGATCACACCCAAGTGAAGGCAATGCGGCTGCCACTCTCAAGTTCCTGCGGAAACAGCCAGTTCTGTGGCTGATCGATGCCGAACTTCGGCACGTGTTTCGGCAGATGGCGGGCCACTCGGCGTCCTGAGCATGCTTCGACGAGGGCGGCAGAGTAGCCGCACCCTTGAGAAGTCTCAGGACGTGTCGCCGGGTGCGGGGCGGTATCGCCGGTTGATTCGGCCGCGCCGAGTTCGACCTGGTCTTCCTTCCGCACAAGACCGCGAATGAGTTCTACCTCTCCGTTATGGCCAACGCTGACAACTACGCCGCAGCGGGCCTTGACATCGTCGTAAACGCACGTTCGACTCTGCTCGATGGTGTTGATGCGGTCCGTCAGACTCTCGATCTGGTCCCAGGTCTCCTCGGCCTCGGCGTCTTCACCACTCTCCTGCAGACTCCGTTCAAGACCATCTCGTTCCTTTTCGAGCGCTTCGACGTCGGCTGCCAGTTCCGACGACAATGGAGCCTTCGGTGCGTAGACGCGCTTGTGGCGGCTTACCGATTGGTGATCCAGATCCGGCTGGATCTCGACCCACTTCCAGCCCTCCGCTTTGATGGCGTCGGCGATCCCCTGCAATTTGTCGTTAACTAGCCGCGTCAGTGTGGCGGCGTCGGCGACGTAAGTTCCCTGCTCTTCGTCGGCAAACAGGCCGCGGCGAACCGCTCCGCCTTCGGCTTCGTAGTCGGACAAACCAACGAAGCGAACGCGCTTGTCTGTCGCGGGAATATCATTGCTCGACAGCATGCGCCGGATGGTTTGTGCCCTGCGGTCCCACGGCTGAAGCTGACTCCAAACGGCTTCTTGTGCTTCGTGATCGTCGGTCAGGGTGAATGCTTGCAATAACTCCAGATTCAGTTGACCTTCGCGGTACTTGGCCAGCAGTATCGGACTAACGCGGGCTAATACCAGGCGGCGGTTCACCACCGCTTCACTGACTCCGAACCGGGCGGCGATGTCGACAACGGACCTGCCCGCCGTGAGAAGGCGCTGAAAAGCCTCGAATTCATCGGCAGGATGCATCGATTGGCGCAAAACGTTTTCGGTTAGGCTGATTTCCGGTAAGTCCGCATCCGCTGGTGCAATGCGGCAGGGAACTTCCATCGTTGGTTCAACTGTGCCGTCGCTTGCCAATTGCGACAACGCCAGGAGGCGTCGCTTCCCGGCAACGACAGCGTACTTGCCTCTTGGTTCTTTCTTCACGACAAGACTTTGA
>JBAUOG010001116.1:0-4202 GCA_049579625.1 Bryobacteraceae bacterium | reverse complement strand
GCCAACAACATAAGTCCTTTAAAATGTTTGCTCACTCTGAAAACTAAGTGACATTGGGCTAACAGCCTGCGCCACGGTATCGAGTTTCCGAAGTGGTCAGTTCGCGGGCGGCCGGGCCGAATTCGTCCCAGCTCACTGCTGTTCAGCTTCGGGCTGCGGAGATCCCAACACCACCGCCTGGTCCTGTTCCAGAGCATTTCGACGCAGGTCCTTTGAGCGCTCGAGCTCTTTTTGGGCACGGTCCGGTTGCCCCAGTTTCCGGTAGGCCTGATAGAGCTGATAGTGTACGTTGCCGTAGTGGTCTGTCGAAGCTGCCTTCTCGAGTCTTGGCACAGCATTGGCCGTCTGTCCCAGCCGCAAGTACGCGGTCCCCAATAAGCTGTTTGTTTCCGGCAAGTCTGGTTGGAGGCGCAAAGCTCGCTCCAGAATGGGCACCGCTTTTTCGTTGTACTTTTGCTCCACGTATACGCGACCCAGTAAGTACAGGGTGTGCGCTCGGGAGTCATCCAAGGCCAAGGCTTTTTCGAGTTCGCTCTGTGCCGCATCGTAGTTGTGTTGGTCCAGGTACACTTCTCCCAGCGCGTCATGAAGCTCTGGTTCATTGGGACGTAACTCCAGGGCCTCCTGAAACTCTTTGACTGCGTTGTCCATATTGCCGCGCAAGGCGTAGCCTTCGGCCCGCAGCTGCCGCGTGCGCCATGAGGCTGGATATGATTCTTCAAGGCGAGCGTAGGTTTCAGATCCCAACGCCTGATACGAGCGTTCCAACCAGTAGCTTGCCTCGGCGTCTTTGCTGGAACCCTCTTGCACTTGTCCCAGCGTGGTGGCTGCAGGTTCATATTGCTGCAACGCAAAATAGGCTTTCCCCAGCGCAAGCCGTTCCGCGCCGGTCAAGTTGTTGCGACCCTGCAGCGAATCGATGCAGCGGGAGTACCGATGGGTTTGGCAGGGATCCTCTTTCGCTGGGACCGCGGCACGATCCGCGTTCTTTTGCCAGGCCGAAAAGTCGTTCTGGAATGCCTTCCATTCGCGCTCGCCGCTGCCGGTATCATTGGCAGCCGAATACAGGGCCGCTAGAAGATAGTGCTTCACCGGTCCATCCGGCGCGTCTTCGACCGCCGATATTTGCGTCTTTACTACTTCTCGCGCCACTTCGACCGAAGGGAATTCTCGCTGTACAGCCAGGAACTCGGGCGAGATTTGCCAAACCTTGTCGAGGGATTCGAGGGCCCCCTTAGGCTGGTTCTGCGCAAGTCGCAAATTTGCCAAACCGATCCAGGCCAGTTCGTAGCGCCGATCACGTTCAAGTTCCAGTCGGAATTCCGTTTCGGCTTGTTCAAGTTTTTGGGCATGCAGGTAGCTTTGGCCCAGCAACGTATGCAAGCCGGCCTGTTTCGGTTCGATGTTCAACGCTTTCTGGTATTCCTTAACCGCGTCGGCCCAGCGGTTGCGCTGAAATAAAAGGTCTCCAATAAAGCGTCGGCCCCACGCCGAATCCCGATAAACGCGCGCGCCCTGGTAAGCCAAGCGAGCCGCCAGATCCAAGTATTGGTGTCCGAGTTTGAACCAAGCCTCGGCCTTGTCGGGATTGAGGAGGGAGATTTCGCGGAACTGATCGGCCGCCCTTCGGAAGTTCTCTTGGCTTAGGTAACACGAAGCCAGGGCTTCACGAGCGTAAGCATTCGACGGATCGAGCTTCACGGCCTGCGCCAGGAATGGAATTGCCTTTTCGGGCGTTCCCAGCTTGAGGTAATCCAATCCAACAATGAGCGTCGGGCCGGGAAGGCTCGGCCGTTCTTTCAGAGCTTTCGCCAAGTAGCGTACCGCTAGTTCGTATTGGAGAAGACCCTGGTAGGCGAGGCCCAGGTTTACTTCCGCCTCGACGAGAGTCGGATCGAGCGCGAGCACCTTCTTAAAATCCTCCGCGGCACGGGCGAATTCGCGCTGCTGGAGGGCTTGCTGTCCACTGCGGAAGTATTGTTCGAGCTGTTGCTCCGGCGTCTGGCCGGTGGCCGCCCCGAGCGACACCAGGAGCACCAGAAGAACGGGCCGGAAAACCGTCACCCTAACCCGGAGTGGCCGGAACCAGACAGGCTCTGGTATTCCGGGCAACCGCTCCTTGGCTCCGAGGCGGAGTGCTACAGTCGCCCGGTAGGCTTTGCGAAAAGTTGGGGCGATCGGCAAGACTCGTTCTGAGGCCCGTAAACATTGGACGAAACGCACTCCGCGAAAAATATTCTATCAGAAACAACAGAGTCCAACTGAGTGGGCACTAATCCGGGGTGGCGGCCGCATCCGCTCGCTGGCTCCGGGGCGGAGAGCACGCGCGCGTTCTGTGCTGAGCGTTGTCAGCAGTTCGTCCACCACTGCACCGCGCGCGTGAGCAAGCCCGGATGGGCGGATGCCGACCGGGGACAGGCGCCTGTGTCCCAAGGCGCGCACACATCTCCGTATCGCGTCACCGAAGCCAGAGGCCGCGTGGACACAGCGAGCCTGTCTCCAGATCAACCACACCTGTTTTCAGAGCAACCCCGACCGTGAGGGAGGGGATACTGGCCCACACCACGCCTACGATTCTGGGTCACTTTCGACGGAGCGGTGGTTCTTGGCCTTTCTCAGGTAGCGCGGGCGTCCCCGTGCGCCAGCGTGGGTGATCCGAAGCGAGGAGATTGTTATGAGTGGTGACCGTCTCTCGGTTCCGAGCTTTACCCCGGATTAGTCTGAGGGCGATCAGACTAATTACCGTCCGTCCCAGTTCGCCATTTTCTTAGCCGCTGTGGAAGAGACGCGTTAGCGGTCAACACCGCGATGGGTGATGTGGTGCGCCACCGGTAGCGACAGCGCGCGCGAGTCGGGCTATTTACTGATACGATGGGCCTGCTGTTGGGTCATGAATGGCCAGCGCCTTCGTAATCCGTTAAACTGAATGACATGGCGATGACGTTCGAAGCCATTTACGAGAACGGAGTCCTCAGGCCACTCGAACGCCTGGCGCTTCCCGACCTGCAACATGTGCTTGTGACCATCTCCAGCGCTCCAGCGACCGCTGACGACGTGTCGGCTTACTTCGAACCGGAGGAATGGGAGGCCGCAAAACACGATGACATCAGCCTCCAGGAGGTTCGGCGAGCGCTCTCGTCGATTCCGGGATCGCTCGGGGACGCAGTGATCAGCTCCCGGGAAGAACGCTGATTTGGCCGGTTCGTTCCTCGACACCAGCGCTCTGGCAAAGCTCTATCACGAAGAACCCGGATCTAACTACGTCGAACGCATCCTCAACCAGCCCGGGTCGAAAGGCATCCTGTCCCGGCTGTCGCTCGTCGAGATGGAATCGGTATTTTCAATGAAGGTCCGGACCGGTGCTCTCGATGAGAATGGGCGCTCCCTTGCCCTGCGACGCCTCCGAGCAGACATCGCCCGGGATCGGCTGATTATCGGGCCGCCCATCAAAGCGAAACACTATCGCTCCGCCGCAAAGCTGCTTAGGCTCCATAGAGTGTCGCGCGGGCTGCGGACCCTCGACGCGCTGCAACTCGCGGTCGCACTTGACATGCTGGAAGCGTCCTGGATTTCAGTGATTCTCTCAGCCGACAAACGGCTTTGCGAAGTGGCGGAGGCTTGCGGATGCCCGGCGATTGACCCCGAGAACCCCGGCCTTGTCCAGCTTTGAATTGGTAGCCGCGCGTCCGCTGATTTAAACTCACCGCCCAGATCCCGCGTTCCATGGCGCCTGCACCAAAGCTCACCGGCTCGGAACTGCTACTCGGTCACACCTCGGTCCGTCCACCTCGGTCGACCTCGGCCAATTACTGAGCCGGCGGCTTACAAGCCAACGTCTTTTCGACCGCCCTTCAGCAAGCGATTACGGAACGGGAATGCGGGTCCCAGCGGCGCAGAGGTCGGATATCTATGGCTTCGGAATCTGAAGGTCCGTGCAAATCTTGCGGGCCAGAAAGTCATTCACCTCGCGATGGCGCGGAACCGATGAGGACTTGCGCTCCGCGCGATTGACCTAAACGGAGTGGCTATTCCCCTCGCGCAGGAACTCGCAGCCATGGCGTTCAAGATGCCGGATTCAGGTCGATTCGCTTCATGCCGCCGGTAGCGCGAAGGTCTCGCGGATTACGGTGGCGCCTTCGAGAGACTGTTCTGCCAAGACGCGGTTCGCCTCGAGAACCAGCGCGACGGCCTCATTGAGGTTC
>JBAUOG010001115.1:0-19491 GCA_049579625.1 Bryobacteraceae bacterium | reverse complement strand
CCGCAGCCAGGTCGGGTAGCTCGCGCTATCGTTCACCACGATTGCGCCGTCAAACACCGAAAAGGCACTTTCCGGCCCCTCGGTGATGGTCCATCCTTCCAGGTCGCGCCCATTGAAGAGGGGTACGAGCCCATCGGACGGAGCTGCCTGTGATGCGTCTGGCCCGGGAGCCCCAGCCAGTGGCACGGCTGACAAAGCGCCCAGGAAGTGCCGCCGATTCACTTGTCCTCCTCAGCGGGGACTTCCCACTTTCCGCTGCATCCTGCCTTGAATACGGCGTCAATGACGGTCATATTTCTGATCGCGTCCTCCAAAGGCACTGGCGCCGGCGTGCCTTCCAAAATCGACCGCGAGAAGGCATCGCCTTGGATCGTGTACTGATCGCATACCGGAAGTTCTTCCGTCCGCATCCCCCCACCAAACAGGTCTTTGCCGTTGTCGACGAATATACGGCAAGGCCGGTCAGGCGGAGCATTAAATGGGATCTCAATCTGCACACGGCCCTTTGCCCCGAAAGCCTGGAAGGTCTGATACGGCACTAACTGTGTGCTGCACGTGAACAACGCTTCACCAGGGCCGAAATCAAGAATCGCCGAGGCCAGGTAGTCCGTGCCCATGTCCGGGTCGACGGTCACCAACCCCGAGACCCGCCTGGGTTCTCTCTCGAAAAGGAAACGCGACATGGTGATGGGGTAGCAACCCACATCCATCAAGCCACCGCCACCGTACGCCGGGACATTGCGGACATTGGCCGGATCCCGATTGAAGTAGCTGAAGGCAGCCACGATGCTGCGGAGTTCGCCAAGCTCGCCCGACCGGACGATTTCCCGCACACGGAGCCACTGCGGATGCGTCTTCACCATGAAAGCCTCACCAATCAGGACACCGGCCGAGTCCCGCGCCGCAATGAGCGTTCGAGCCTCCTCGGCGGAGAGCGCGATCGGCTTTTCGCATAACACGTGCTTGCCCGCCTCGGCCGCCTTGACGGACCAAGGCACGTGCAGGTGGTTGGGCAGCGGATTGTAAATGGCGTCGATATCGGGATCTGCGAGGAGGTCCTCATAGCTGCCATAGGCCTTCGGAATCCCCAGTTGGCGGGCCGCCTCGCGGGCCTTGTCCAGATCCCGCGAGGCAATCGCTGAAACCTCAGTCAGGCGCCCCTTCTGCATGGCAGGAATCACCTTCTTCACCGCGATATTTGCTACACCCAGCACTCCCCATCGGATGGCGTTTGGCATAAGGTCCTTTCAGTTCACAAGATCAACCAGGCTTTTCCTGGCATACCGCGCGTCGCTCTCCGCCGCGGAGCAAGCGGACGGACTCGGCCTTTTTCAACACCTATCCTTCCGCGCTCTTTAAGAACCGGCCGATGAACTGGTCATACACCACGGTTCCAATCAGCCCGCCCAGAATCGGCCCGACGATCGGCACCCAATATCGATTGGTCCCGTCCGTCAGACCGTTGTTGCTAAACCCGGCGACGACCGTGAACAGCCGCGGACCGAAGTCGCGGGCCGGATTGATTGCATATCCGTGCATGCCGCCGAAACCCATGCCGATGGCAACCACGCTGGCCCCCACCAGTATCGGTGCGTATTTGGCCGAAGGTCCGACGTTACGGTTGTCGGTTACCGCCAGAACACAGATCAGCAGGAGCGCCGTTCCGACAATCTGATCGAGCAACCCCGCCGAAGGCATGTCAGGGAAAGCAGGAAATGTCGTGAAGATTCCCGCCGTGTGGTCGCGTAGCGGGTCTACTTTGTTGAACTGCGGCAGATAGTTGAAGAAAACGACCGCAGCGCCGCAGAATGCTCCTGCCACCTGGGCGATGGTGTACGGTATGACCTTCTTCCAAGGGAACCCTCGAAGGGCAGCCAACGCGAGTGTCACGGCGGGATTCAGATGCCCGCCACTGATCTTAGCCGAAACGTAGACGCCGAACGTCACGCCCAGTCCCCACCCGAAGGTGATGTTCGTATAACCGCCTTTCACAACTTCGCCGGGGATGTTGTTGCCAAAGAGCACCACCATGGCCACCACACCGTTACCGAACAAGAGAATCAACATGGTGCCCAGGAACTCGGCCAGGAGTTCGGCGGTCAACGAGGGCGCAGCAGCAGGGGGCTTAGACATTCCAGCAGAGCATATCAGAGAGCCGCAAAGTCTGTGCCTCGCTAGCCCGTCGGATCGCCGTGAATCTCCACAGCTTCGTCCTCTTCCACTAAGCCCGGCTCAGGCAGTTTGCCAGTCCAGTTCGCCCAACCCCAGAAAATTGCAGTGGAGGAACTCAACAGGCCCGAGACCGCCCCAATTATGCGGATCGGGTAGGACACGGATGCGATGCCAGCGCCCATCATCGACAACAGCATGGTGGACCAGTTCATGGTTTCGACGGTCGAGAAGACTCGCCCTCGATACCGATCTTCAACGTGTTTCAGCAACGTGGACCAATTCAGCACGGAGCTAACCGCCACCGCCGCGCGAGATAGGCACATGAACCCGAGTGCCCAATACCAGTTCGTCATCTGGCTGAAGACGATGTAGGCGCCGCCGTGGATCAAGTAGCAAAAAAAGACGGTGCGTTTGTAGGCCTCGAACTTGAGTGTCCGGCCCAGGCGGTTCCCGACAACTCCACCAATCAACAGACCTACGCCCGCGATTCCCCACAACTGGCCCAAGCCGGTCGCGCCCCGCTTGAAAACCAGTTCGCTGAAGAGTGTGAAGAGCACCTGAGCCGCGCCGCCGCCGCTCGCCCAACCAACCGAGATCAAGCCAATGCCGAGAATCAGGGGCGATGCCCACATGTACTTCAGGCCTTCGGCGTACTCGTGCCACGGCCGAACAACTTGCGTCTCGTTGAGCATCGTGTGCTCCGCGCGAAAATGGCCCTTCGCGGTTCTCAGCCGCCAGATGCAGAATGCCGAAACCAGAAACGAAAGCGAATTGAACACGAAAGCGATCTGATATCCAAATTGATCCACCATCGTGCCGCCGAAGAAAGCGCCCACGGCGAGCGTCATCCAACCTGTAGTCTGTGTAAGCGAATTCGCCGTATGCAGTTCTTCTTTGGTTGCAATAGTCGGCAGGATAGCCGAACGTCCGCTGGTAAAGAAGGGTGATGCCAGCATCAGCAGTGCGCTGAGCAGGTAGAGCAGCCAGGTCTGGCTATAGAAGATGGCCAGAATGAAGCCCAGCGCGATGCAGGCGCGCAGCAGGTCGCTCGCGATCATGATCTTGCGTCGGTCGAAACGGTCGAGTAACACTCCCGCCAACGGGCCGGCCAGCACGGCCGGAATCGCCCGCGATAACATGATGCCCGAAATCACGTCACCGCGATGTGTCAGGCGGATGGCCAAACTCAACACGGCTACGTTGTTGAAGTGATCGCCGATCTCGCTCACCACTTGGCCGGCCCTGGTGTAGCGGTAGTTGCGATTCTGCCTCAGAAGTTGAGTGAATTCCGACACGTTTTGAGAGAAGCCGAGATGAGAGACCTGGGGATTTTCGCCGGACTTTTCTAGATTGTCTCAGACTGCTTTCCGACAGCAAACTGGCGTGATTAGTGGTCGCGCCTTACTGGATGATTTCTGCCAGCACTCGTCCTGACGAACCGCCCGGTGTTTCAATATCCAGCATCGTCGCCAGTGTAGGCGCGACGTCATTGACGGAGATGGTCTGGTTGTACCGACCCGGCTTGATGCCTGCGCCAAAGAACAGAATAGGGACGTGCCGATCGTAGCCCCAGGGTGAGAAATGCGAAGTTCCACCTTTACCAAGCACGAAGTAAGGATCGTAAACGAGATTGAGATCGCCACTCCGTTTTGGATAAAAGCCAAACATCTCAGCCTGCGCAACTTCGTCGCCGGCAACTCCGTTTTCCAACTGATCGTAGCTATAGACCCGGGCCACATGCAGGTTCGGCTCTGAAAGCAGGGCTTGCCTGGCCACGCTATATATTTCCTGTAGATCGATCCTCCGGCCATCAGCGGTTCTGAAATCTTCCACCGTCTTGCGGTTGAGATACAAGCTCACTTCGCTCACACCTGGAATTAGCCATTCCGCCTTTCCAAAGCGTTTGGTCAAGGCCGAAGTCACCACTTGCTCGGCGTTTAGCGTAACGTAACCCCCTGGCATGCGCCGCTGTTCATCGCCGGGTAGCGGTGCGACGCCGTGGTCCGCCGTCAGCACGATGACCACATTCTTCAGACCCACCTTTTGGTCGATCAGCTGAAACAGTTTCGCAAGCTGTTGGTCCGTCCGGATTGCCATGTCCTTCACTTCAGGCGCATCTGGCCCAACCCGGTGACCAACGTAATCATTCGAGGAAAACGAAACGGTGAGTAGGTCCGTCGTATCGCGCTGTCCCAGGCGTTCCGCCGTAATGATTTGCTCGGCAAAGCGCTCTATTAATTCGTTGCCCCAGGGGCTTGCCGGCAGTTTCGAATACGGTGTTTTGCTATTAGGGTCAGCCCGGAACTCCCATTTGTCGAACCCTTCCCATTTCTGTTCCGCATACTTTGCTGCGAGTTTCTGATCGTTGAAAGCCTGCGCCCAATCGGGCAACGCTTTCATGTAGTACGTGCTGGTTGCAAAGTTCCCGGTGGCATCGTCGAACCAGAAAGCGCCATTCGCGCGGTGTCCCGCCGGAAGGATCGCTCCCCGCGGCTTAATCGAAACGCCAAACACCTTGGAGCCGTCCGACACGTTCCTCAACTCGTCGCCGAGCGTGGTCACAACCATGCGCCGCGGTGAAGCTGGGTCCGAGTCTGTGCACTTCGCTCCCTTTGCGACTTGGCGGCCTCCCACCGTCTGCTCGTTCCAGTCGCAGACGCTGGTCACGATTTTTCCCTCATCACGGTCGTACCAGCCGTTTCCCACCATGCCGCTGACGGACGGCATCGCACCCGAAAGGAAGATGCTATGACCGACCGACGTTACGGTGGGCGATTGCCGGTAGTAAGCATTCGTGAAATCCGCTCCTTTGGTCAGCAGCATGTCGAGGCCGCCATGGTAACTGGAGCGAAATCGCGTCAGATAGTCGTAACGGAATTGGTCGACGACAATTGCCACCACCAGCTTCGGTTTTGAGCGGGACTGGGCGTGAATGGCAGGACTGAAGGCGGATAAACAAAGCACGCCGCCAAAGACCAAGGCAGCACCAACTGATTTCGATATGCGCATGCGGCCTCAGGTTAGCAAAGCCGGTCCAGGGGCCATTGGTGCCTGACCAAGAGTCAGGCTGAGAGACTGTTGTTAGGCCCATGAATCGCAGATCAGCTCTACGGCTTCTCGCCGCGGCCTCCTTCGGCTCAGGCACATCCCCAACTCGTGCATGGAGCCGCAGCGATGCCCTCGACCCGCTGACTTCCATTCCTTTGAAGCCGCATCCACGTTTGCTCGCTTCCGCCGACCGTATCGCGGAGATCCGCAGACTCGTGCGGAGGGATCCCATTGCAAAGGGCTACTACGCCGACCTTCGAGACCAAGCCCACCAGATGCTCAGCCAGCGGCCCATCGAATACAAGCTGATCGGTCCGCGACTGCTGGATAAGAGCCGGACTTGTCTTCAGCGCGTGTACGTCCTCGCGCTTCTTTGGCGGCTTGATCAAAGGCCGGAGTACCTCCGCCGGGCGCTTTCGGAACTACGTGCCGCAACAGCGTTCCCGGACTGGCACCCTCCCCATTTCCTGGATGTCGCCGAGATGACGCACGCCTTTGCCATTGGTTACGACTGGCTCTTTGAAGGCCTGGCCCAGCCAGACCGTGACCTGCTTGCCAAAGCGATCATCGAGAAAGGTCTCGACCCAGGCTTGGCGGCCTACGCATCCAGAGCGTTCTGGGTGGCTCCGCACAACAACTGGAACCAGGTCTGCAATGGTGGGCTGGGGCTCGGAGCGCTTGCAATCGGAGACGTCGACAAGGACAAGGCGAATGCCATTCTCAACAACGTTCTGTCCTCATTGCCGCCGGCCATGCTTCTCTATGCGCCCGACGGCGGGTGGATTGAAGGCCCTGGCTACTGGGCCTATGCAACACAATACGCCGTGAACCTGATTGCGGGTCTCGAAGGCTCACTCGGCCGCGATTATGGATTGTCCGAATCCGCCGGATTCCGTCACACGGGTGACTTCCGCCTCCAATCGACCGGTCCGTTGGGTCTTGCCTTCAACTATGCGGACGCGTACGAACAGATGGATCCAGTGCCTCAGTTGAGCTGGCTATCGACTCGATTCGAGCAACCCGCTTACGCCTGGCAGGAGCGGACTTTCGCGTCAACAAAGGGTGAGGCTTCGCCTCTCGACCTGGTCTGGTTTCCCAGCGTTACTAAGAGCCCGGAAGAGACTGGATTCCCCCTTGCCCAGCAGTTTCGGGGCGCCAATGCGGCCTTCATTCGTAGCTCTTGGACTGACCCCAACGCTCTGTATGTCGGCGCCAAGGGTGGAGACAATGCAGCCAGTCACGCACATCTTGACCTCGGCTCTTTCGTGTTCGATGCCGCCGGTGTGCGCTGGGCGATGGACCTTGGGCCCGACGACTACAACCTGCCTGATTACTTTGGCAAGAAGCGCTGGACGTATTACCGCCTCCGCACCGAATCGCACAATACGCTGCTCATCGATAACGACAACCAGTCCGAGACCGCCAAGGCCTCTCTCCATCTTGCTGGCTCTTCCATAGAAATCGACCTCGCTGATGCGTACCCCGATCGGCTGCGGAATTGGAGGCGCCAACTTTCATTTCTCGACGACCAGACTTTGCGGATTGTCGATGAAGTGGCCGCCACGCGCCCGATCGCACCCGTGTGGGGGATGGTAACTTCGGCAGGCGTTGAAATCTCGGATCGAAAAGCGACCTTGCGTAAAGACGGCAAGACCCTCCTGGCGCGAATCGAATCTCCGGAGACCGCCCGTTTCGATACTGTCTCAACGCGCGTTTCCGCGCCACAGAACCCGAACGCCGGCACGACAAAGCTTGTCGTCCGCCTGCCGGAGCCATCGACCGAAATCCGCATCGACGTCCGCCTCACGCTGAACATGAGCGGCGACTAGCCTAAACAGAGGGCGACAGCGCTTGTGTGGTCTGCCAAAATGGCCTTAATATGCCAGAAACCGTCATCTACGTCGCTAACGGGGATCTTAGGCTGTCAGCCAACCAGAAGTGTTGGCCGGCACAGCAGAAGGTCGAGCAGGCCTTGGTCGACGCCGTTAGGAGCTTCGGTTTTGAGATCCAGCGCGGGCACCCCGTCGATCCCGTGAAGCAGCACGGCTTCATCGATTCGCAGAAGAAGGGCATGGAGGTCTTCCGGCAAATTCCGCCGGACGCGCCGCTCATCGTGGTGGAAGCTGTCTGGCAATATAGCCATCACCTACTCCACGGCCTCATCACGCACAAGGGGCCCATTCTGACCGTCGCGAATTGGAGCGGCGAGTGGCCCGGTCTGGTCGGTATGCTGAACCTCAACGGATCGCTCACCAAGGCGGGGGTGCACTACTCCACGCTCTGGTCCGAGGGCTTTTCCGACGAATACTTCCTGTCGCGTCTGGATGCGTGGCTCAACGGCCGGCCGGTTGAACATGACGCCAGCCACGTCCGGCCGCTCACCCAGGTCCAACTGCCCGGTGCCGCTGAAGAAGTGGGTACGCGCCTGGGCCGCCAGTTGAAGAAAGACAAAGCCATCATGGGTATCTTCGACGAAGGCTGCATGGGCATGTTCAACGCCATCATCCCGGACGAACTCCTGATGCCGACCGGTGTCTACAAGGAGCGGCTCAGCCAGTCTTCGCTGTATGCCGCGATGCGTGAGGTCACCAATGACGAGGCTCACGCCATCCGTGTTTGGCTCGACGCAAAAGGCGTGAAATTCGTCACCGGCAAGAACCCGGAATCCGACTTGACCGATGCGCAGATCCTCGATCAATGCCGCATGTATATTGCCGCGCTGAGGATTGCTGACGAATTCGGATGCGCCACCATCGGCATTCAGTATCAGCAAGGGTTGAAAGACCTTGCACCGGCGTCCGACCTCGTCGAAGGCCTATTGAACAACCGCGAGCGTCCCCCGGCCTATGCGAAGGATGGCCGCCTCCTTTACCCTCGCGAGCCGCTACCGCACTTCAACGAGGTGGATGAATGCGCGGGGCTGGATGGCCTCATTACTTACCGCATCTGGAAGGACATCGGCCTGCCACCGGAAAACACGCTACACGATGTTCGCTACGGCGAAGACTACAATGGCAAGTTTGTCTGGGTCTTCGAAATATCGGGCGCTGCTCCACCCGAGCACTTCATCGGTGGTTTCCACGGCACTGTCAGCGAGCGCCAGCCGCCGATGTACTTCCGTCTCGGCGGAGGCAGCCTGAAAGGCATCAGCAAGCCGGGCGAGATCGTCTGGAGCCGCATCTTCGTGGAGTCTGGTAAACTCAGGGCCGATCTCGGCCGCGCGCAGGTGGTCGAACTTCCTCGCGAAGAGACCGAGCGCCGCTGGCATATCACGACGCCGCAATGGCCCATCATGCATGCCGTAACGTATGGAATCTCCCGCGATCAAATGATGGCCCGGCACAAGGCGAACCATATCCAGGTTGCCTATGCGACCGATGCCGGCCTAGCGAACTTCGCGCTCGCGGCAAAAGCAGCCTGCTTCCGCGAGATTGGCATTGACGTCAGTATCTGCGGTAGCGAAACGGGCCTTTAATGCGAGTCGGCATCATCGGCACCGGCGCCATCGCGGACAAGCACGCGCAAGCGTATCGCAACATAGGTTTCACTCTGGCGGGATGCTCCAACCGCACGGAAGAGCGTGGCCGCGCTTTCGCGGCGCGCTGGAATACCGAGTTCATCCCCGATTACCGCGATCTCTGCCGCCTGCGTGGCCTCGATTTCGTCGATGTGTGCACCTTCCCGGATTTCCGGCTGCAGCCGCTCGAGATCTGTGCGGAAATCAAGCGCGCCATTCTGCTGCAAAAACCAATGGCTACCGACATGGATACGGCACGGCGGATGCTTCGCATGGCTCGAGCGGCCAAGATCACGTTTGGCGTGGCCAGCCAGCACCGCTTTGACGACGCAACACTGTTTCTCAGTCGAGCTATTCCCGGCGGCCGGCTCGGCAAGATTCTCGAAGCAGACGCCTACGTCAAGTGGTTCCGCAACGATGAATACTACTCGCGGCCCATTAAGGGCTCGTGGCATACCGAAGGTGGCGGCGCGCTTATCAATCAGGCCATCCACCAAGTCGACATCCTCCTTCATCTCGCCGGGCCGGTGAAATCCGTCAGCGGCATGTGGCAACTGGGTGCGCGCCATAAGATCGAATCGGAAGACGTGGTTAGCGCCCTACTCCAATACGCTTCCGGAGCGACTGGTGTCATCCAAGCCTCCACGGCCTTTTGGCCGGGCTACACGGAGCGCGTCGAGATTCATGGTGTCAAAGGCACAGCCATCATCTCTGGCGATCAGCTTACACAGTGGGACGTTCTTGACGACGCCCAAGCCAACGCGCAAGACCCAGCGCCCGTCGCCGCGAATGTTTCCTCAGGCTCATCGGACCCCATGGCCATTGCCCTCACCACATTTGAGCGACAGTTTCTCGACTTCGCTAATGCCATAAAGTTCAAGACGGATCCGTTTGCCGACGGAGCGTCAGGCTATCGCGCCCTCGAACTCGTCATCGGCGTCTATGAGTCGTGCCGAAAGGGTCACCGGGTACAATTAGGCGTCGGATCCTTAACCCAATCATGAAGCTCCATACGCAATGAAGTGGCGTCTTCGCGTTCCGGCCTCCAGCGCGAATCTCGGCCCGGGTTTCGACGCTCTCGGTCTCGCCCTTGACATCCACTTGACCTGCACGTTCTCGCCCGCGGCAACGCTGCAGATCAGCGCGAGTGGGCTCGATGCTGCTGAGATTCCTCTGGACGAGACCAACCTCATCTGGCAGACTGCGCTACGCGTGGCCGATGACGTGGGGCGGAAACTTCCCTCTCTCGATCTACACATTGGGAACGACATTCCGCTTGGCAAGGGGCTCGGGTCCAGCGCCGCCGCTCTCACTGCGGGCGTTGTGATTGCCGATAAGCTGTTGAACCTGAGCTGGTCACGCCATCGCATTCTCGATGAAGCCGCACAGATTGAAGGCCATCCCGACAACGTCTCCGCCTGCGTGCTCGGCTCGATCGTTGCGAGCTCCATCGATTCGAAGGGCATCACCCATGCCGTGCGGCTTGAGCTGCCGTCCAACTACGGTGTCGCCGTCGTGGTGCCGGACTTTCCGTTACCGACCATGCAGGCCCGCGCCGTGCTGCCGGCCTCATATAGCCGTGAAGACGTGGTGTTCAACGTCCAGCGCTCCGCACTGCTGATTGCTGCGCTCTGCACCGGCAGCACCGAATCGTTCTCCGCCGCGCTCGAAGACCGCGTGCACCAGCCTTATCGTGCCCACCTCATACCGGGCTTCAGCGAGATGCTTGAGTTGAAAGCGGCCGGCCTGCTCGGTTGCGCGCTCAGCGGTGCGGGGCCGTCGGTCCTCGTCTTCTACGAGCGAGGCAAGGAGCATGTCACGGTGCTGTTCGAAGAGTCCTACGCACGCCATGGCCATGCGGCCAAGACCTTCTTCACGGAAATCCAGCGCACCGGCTTTTGCATAGCCGAGGTGTAGGCCCGTGCAGCTCAGACCCCGCGCTTCGCCCCCCACAAATCCACCTGCAGTCGCGGGCTGAACCGGTATCCCGTTCGTTTGCAGACCTCCGTCAGCCACAGTCCCCGTTGCTGCAGCGTTTCGCGGTCGATGCCTTCCGGCATCAGAATGACGTGCCTTTGTGGTGCGCCCAGTTCTGCGCACATCGCCTCAATCTCCACCAGATCCTCCGCCGCCGCCACGACGAACTTCAATTGGTAAGGATACTTCGCCATCAACTGCTTGAGTACTTCCGGCTGATAGCGAAGCCGTTCATGTTGTGCTGCCCAGCGCCCACCCTCGCGCGTGGTGGGTACCGAGTTCTTCAGCTTTGGGCTGATGCTCATCAGGTCGCAAGCCAGCGGCAGATGCACGGTCCCCGCAGTCTCAATCGTGATATGCAACCCTTGTTGCCGAAGCCCGCCCGCCAGTTCGCGAATCTGGGGCGCGATCATCGGCTCGCCGCCGGTCACCACCACATGCCCGGCCCCAAACTCGCTCACCTGCTCCAGAATCTGCTCAACGGTCAGGTCTTCGCCTTCCGGATTCCAGGAAGTATAGGGGGTGTCGCACCAGACACAGCGAAGGTTGCAACCGGACGTTCGCACGAACACTGACGGCACACCAACCAGCGAACCCTCGCCTTGAACCGAATAGAAGATCTCCGCGATCTTCATGCCACGGCGTACGCCAGCGGATCGGGCACGCCCGCTTCCTCGAAGCCCTTTTTGCGCAGCAGACACGAATCACAATGGCCGCAAGCCCGGCCATTGACATCCGGATCGTAACAACTATGCGTGGCTCCCAAATCCAACCCCAGTGCCACCGCCTGCTTCACGATGTCGGCTTTCGTTAGCCTGGCCAGCGGCATGTGAATCTTTAGCTTGGTACGCCCTTCCACGCCCGCCTTTGTAGCCAGATTGCCCATCCTTTGAAACGCTTCAATGTACTCCGGCCGGCAGTCCGGGTACCCCGAGTAATCGATGGCGTTCACGCCGATGAAGATATCCGAAGCCTCCAGCACTTCCGCATAAGCCAGCGCAAAAGACAGGAAGATCGTATTCCGGGCCGGCACGTAGGTGATTGGAATTCCATGCGCCAGCGCATTCACGCTGTCATGCTTCGGCACGGCGATGTCATCCGTCAGCGCAGAGTGCCCGAAGATGCGCAAGTCGATGTGCGCCACTTTGTGTTCCTTCGCGCCCAGGCTGGCCGCAATCTTCGCCGCGGCCTCCAATTCAACCTTGTGGCGCTGCCCATAGTCGAAGGAAAGCGCATAACAAGTGAATTCTTCAGATCGTGCAATTGCCAGGCACGTCGCGGAGTCCAATCCTCCGCTCAACAAACAAACAGCATTCGGCATAAGTCCGTCGCCTCCAGTATAAAGACGCTTGTTCGACCAGAAGTTGCCATACTGAAGTCGCGTGCGGCTGTGCTTTCTCACTTCGACGCCCTTTGACTTCGCCTCAGGCAGCGGAACATTTACGGGCATCACTACGCTTGCAAGCGCAGTTACTAGTGCGGGAGTCCATGTCGACATCGTCAACGGAACGCAAGATCCTTCGTCGCAGGCTCGCCTCGCGTTTAACCGAAACCTCGCGATGATTGACTTCAGTTCCTACGACGCCACCATCGGCTTCGACCTGGACGGGTTTTTGCTGACCCGCCATGGACCACCTCACTTTGCCTGCCTTAAAGGGGTCATCGCCGATGAACTGCGCTTTGAAACCGGCGAGGTGCGGGAAGCGTTGACGGTTCAAGCGGACTACGAGCGGCAGAATGTCGCCCGGGCCACCCACGTTGTCACTTCCAGCGAGTATTCGGCCCAGCGCATCAAGGAGTATTACCATTCCGACAGCGGGGATCAGCGTTGTCCCCGAGCCCATCGATCTCACTTACTGGTGGTCGCTGTTCAACGAGACTGCCTGCCACGACCGAGCCGATCGTTTCACGCTGCTCTGCGTTTGCCGCTTCTATCCGCGCAAGCGGCTCTCGTTGCTGCTGGACGCGATAGCGTTACTGCCCCAGCTCTTGCCGCAAACCGCCATCGTGCTCCGCATCGTTGGTAACGGCCCGGAACATGATCGCCTTCATGCTCACGCCCGTTCGCTCAATCTCGGCGCTTCTTGCCAATTTTCCGGCGATCTCGACATCCACGAACTGGCTTCCGAGTATCAGAACTGCGATGCCTTCGTGTTCCCGAGCGCGCAGGAGGGATTCGGCATCGTTCTGCTGGAAGCCATGGCAGCCGGAAAGCCGATCATCGCGACACGCTCTGCCGCGATTCCTGAGGTCGTTCCACATGCCCTGTTTGCCGCGAGCGACAGCCCCGAAGATCTGGCCCGAGCCATAACGCGGCTATCCACTGACGAACACCTCCAGCGAAACCTCGCGAGGCGCAGCCGTCAACGGGTCAAGCAATTCGACGCCAGCCGGGTAGCCCGGCAGTTCATCGAACTGATCCAAAACAAGCTGGCGCTCAGTACAGCGCTTGCGCCCCGGGAGGCCGCGTTTTCCATCGCCGATGAATCCACATCCATTGGTCGGGGTATTGCCGGATAACCGACTCAAAAAAAGAATGAATGCGCTGTGTGTCAGCAGCGGCATCGCCCGTCATGGGTATGGCCGGGTAGAAGCGCAGCACATACTTCCGCTGCGTGCTCTCCCAGAACGCAAAGCCTGGAATCACGGTTGCTCGGGTATGCGCCGCCAGCTTCGCAAACGCGGAACTCGCGCAAGCCTTCTCGCCGAAGAAGTCAATGAAGACCCCCTCGGCGGGTAAGGTGTTCTGGTCGATCAGAATCCCTACCGCTTCGTTGCCGTGGAGGGATCGAATCAACGCCCGGGCGGTGTCCCTCTTGCCAATCACTTTGTTGCCGGATTGCCGCCTGCGCGCCTCGACCAGCGCATTTACCCTCGGATTATCAAGGGGCCTCACCATGACACCCATGGTCTCGGTCATCAGCGCGTGAGCGAAAGCGCTCAGCTCCCAGTTGCCGAGATGAGCCGTGGCCACCAGCACGCCGCGGCCTCGCGTCTTTGCGCATTGGTAATGCTCAAGGCCTTCATACTGAATCCACTCGTGGACGTTGTGCGCGTTGATGTCGGGAAATTTGGCAAAAGCCAGCAGCACCCGCGCCGTGGTGCGGAAAACACCATCGATAATCGTCTCGCGCTCTTCCGCCGGCAGCTCCGGTAGCGCGAAGCCCAAGTTCGTACGCGCCGCGCGCCGAAGTTTCGGAACAAGCTTGTCCACGACTCGCACAAAGCCTGAGGCCACCGGTTCCGCGACCGGCCGGGGCAATCGTCGAAGCACCCCCAACAGCGTGCGTACGGCCCAGTACTCAGCTTCGTTCTGAAATGCGCTTCGCCGTTTCGCCACGTTGAAGTAGCCTAATCGATCCAGCCGCCGCCTAGCACCAGGTCTCCGTCGTAAAAGACAGCCGCCTGTCCCGGCGTGATGGCCCGCTGCGGCTGATCGAAACGGACCGTCACGCGTGTGTCGTCGCCTGCCGGCGCCAGTGTAGCCGTGGCCGCGACGTGTTTGTTGCGGATCTTCACGGATGCGCGGCGCTCTCCGCGGATCGGGTCGATCGAGATCCAGTTGACCTCGCGGGCCGTGAGCGAATCGCGCAATAGATCGTCATTGCGCCCCACAATCACTCGCTGCGTGGAAGGCTCGGTGGCAATCACATACAGCGGTTCGCCGGCCGCCACACCCAATCCGCGGCGCTGGCCCACGGTGAAGTGATGCGTGCCCCCATGCTCGCCAAGCACCCGTCCGTCTGTGTCCACGATGTCGCCTGCCGTCCGGTTTGGCTGAATGCCCTGCTCGCGGAAGTAGGCATCGATGAAAGACGCGTAGCCTCCGTTCGGTACGAAGCAGATCTCCTGGCTGTCGTTCTTCTCCGCCACCGGCAGACCCAGTTCCCGCGCTAGTTCACGCACTTCCGGCTTCTTCATGCCGCCTAGTGGGAACAGTGTCCGCGCCAACTGGGGCTGCGTCAAACCCCACAGGAAGTAGGTCTGGTCCTTGCCGAGATCTACGCCGGTCTTAAGCTCGTAGCGGCCACTGCCGGCGTTGTACTCGACACGCGCATAGTGGCCGGTCGCGATTTTCTCGGCGCCCACCCCGTCGGCCATCTCCAGGAACTGATCGAACTTGATGAAGTTGTTGCACAGCGTGCAGGGGATGGGCGTCCGCCCGTGCAGGTAGTCGTCAACGAATGGCTTGACGACGTGCCGCTCAAACCGTTCCTCGAAATTCACTACGTAGTACGGAATGCCTAGCAATGACGCCACATAACGGGCATCGTAGACATCGTCGAGCGAACAACAGCGGCCGGTTGCGCCTTCGGTCGCCAGCTCCGGCAGACGGCGTTGATTCCACAACTGCATGGTGAGCCCCACCAGCGTGCAACCTTGCCGCGCCATGAGTCCGGCTACTACTGAGCTATCCACGCCTCCCGACATAGCCACGGCAATCAGCCCCGGCGCTTTGGCGGATGTATTCGGCAACTCCAGAGTGTTCACTTCAGACACCGGCATACTCGGCCGCCTTTCGCGACTTCTGAGTCACCCTTAACTGCTTCGCCGAGGTGATGACGGCCTCCGCGAGTGCCAGCACTTGTGCCTCGTCATTCCCGCGTCCCAGCGAGAACCGGACACACGAGCGCGCATCCTCGTACGACCTTCCCATAGCGAGCAGAACCGGGGACGGCTCGATGGACCCGCTGGAACAAGCAGCCCCGCTCGACACGGCGAAGCCCTTCAGATCGAGCGCAATCACCATCGATTCACCCGGAATACCGGGCAGCAGCAGGTTGCTTACATTCGGCACCCGCCGCTCGGTATCCCCGTTTACGTGAACTTCGGGCAACTCAGCCAGCACGGTGGCCTCGAAGAGATCGCGCAACCGGGTCATGCGCCGGCCGTCAGCAAAACCAGCTAATTCAGTGGCCCGCGCCAACGCCACAGCTCCGGCGACATTCTCCGTGCCCGCACGTCGCTCCCGCTCATGCCGGCCGCCGAACACGATTCCTCGAAGCGGCACGCCCTTTCGAACCCATAGGGCGCCAGTACCTTTCGGCGCATAGATCTTGTGCGAGCTGATGGAATACAGATCAACATCCAACGCGCCAACGTCCACCGGCATTTTGCCAAAAGCCTGCACGCCGTCGGAGTGGAACCAGATGCGCTGCCCCTTGTCCTGTGCCTCTCGCACCGCGGCCGCAATCTCGTCGACTTGCTGAAGCGTGCCCACTTCATTGTTGGCATGCATGACGGTCACGAGCACCGTTTCCGCGAGGATGGCGGCTCGAACAGCTGCGGTGGAGACTCGGCCTGCCGCGTCCACTGGAATCACCGTGAGAGAAACACCTTCGCGCTCCAGCTGCCGGCAGGCTTCGAGAACCGAGGGGTGCTCGATAGCCGTCGTGATCACGTGGCGGCGTGCAACATCAACACTGCGAACAAGTCCCAGGATGCCGAGGTTGTTTGCCTCCGTGCCGCCACTGGTGAATACGATGCCCGTCGGGTCGGCGCCCAGCTTTGCAGCTACGGTCCGCCGCGCGCTTTCCAGCAACTGCCTCGCCTGTTGGCCCTCCCGGTGAATGCTGGATGCATTGCCATAGCCAAGCCGCAGCACATCCGTCATCGCGTCCAGCACTTCCGGCGCGACCGGTGTAGTAGCGTTGTGGTCAAAGTAGTAACGAGGCATACAGCAAGGTTCCAGGACAGCCGGACACTGGGTACAATTTGAATGCTCAGTCCCTTGGAGACTGGCGGGAACGCAAGAGGGCTTTCCTCGATTTTAGCAGCCTATGAAGACCAGCCGGACGGCGCCGATTATTACTCTCACCACGGATTTCGGGCTCTCAAACCACTATGTTGGCGTCATGAAAGGCGTAATCCTCGGCATCTGTCCGGCCGCGCAGATCGTCGATATCACCCATGAGATCCCGGCGTACAATATCCTCGCCGGCGCTTACGCGATTCAGCAAGCCACCGGATTCTTCCCGGCGGAAACCACCCACATAGTCGTGGTGGACCCAGGCGTGGGTACTAGCCGCCGCGGCCTGTTGGTCGATTCTCATGATCAGTTCTTCATCGCCCCTGATAATGGCGTGCTCAGCTTTATCCTCAGCCGCGATCCCACCGCGCTTATCCGTGAGATCACCAACGCGGATCTTTGGCTCAAGCGAGTCTCCGCCACGTTTCATGGCCGCGACATCTTTGCGCCGGTGGCGGCTGCCCTCGCCGCCGGAAAGGTGAAGCCGAAGGATGCAGGGGCACGGGTGGAAGCGCCCATCCTGCTTGAATCCACGCAACCTCACGAGACGCACCCGGCCGGTACGTGGCATGGAACCGTATTGAGCACCGACCGTTTCGGCAACATCATCACGAACTTCCCGCAAGAATCTTTCGCCGCCCTTCCGGAGCGGGCTTTCGAGATCGACCTTGGCACGGGCGTGGCTCGCCGCAAGACGCAGCGTTTCCGCACCACCTTCGGCGATGCCAAGCCGAGTGAGCTGTTCGCCTATTTCGGCAGCTCCGGCTTCATCGAGCTGGCCATCAATCAAGCGTCCGCCGCCGCCCGGCTCAGTGTCTCTGCCGGCAGCCCCGTCACCCTGCGCTGGACCAGCCGCGGCTAAATAAAACGAAGACCCCTATTCAGGAAGTGGGGCGGGCGCCCATAAGCGCTAACTTAAGCTTTCCGGCTCAATGAGTGTGCCAACTTCAGAACCGCGTGTCCGCGGTGTTTGAAGAATAGCCACCCACTTGATGGATTTACAGACGACAAGCCCGTTTATATCGGGACTAATCTGGGAGCAACCGAGAAACACGCTGCTGCGGAACGGCCATGATTAGGCGTATTCGACTCATAGCGTTCGGGTGCGTCCAAGTCTCGCGACCTGAGAGCACCGGCGCGACGCACCGACATGCACTCTGTTAGGCTGGACTCTACTCCGGCCGTGATTCGACTAACCGCTCACCCCGAACTGCACCCGCTATTTGAAGCGCTAGGATACGTGCTCGGGTTTGCGGTATATAAACGAGCACGTCACAGGTCGGGCGACGTGGCGAACAGCCAGCAACGATGGATTATCATCGCCGGAGCCGCTGTTGGCGCACTGGTCGGAAGCCGCGGTTTTTTCTACTTTACGGTTTTGTGCCTCAGTAGCGGCTGTTCCAAGAAGTGATAGGACAATGCTGCCAGCCCATAGCTCACAGCGGTCACGATGGCCGCCCTGGACACCACGGCCGCAAATGTATGGTGCGTGAAGTACCAAGTGTATCTGCGCGACGCTGAGGTGAATTAGGTAGAGGCAGTAACTCAGATTGGCCGTCAGTCTTGCAAACCGTGAGCATAGGGGCGCCACCCACTTCCCTGGGAACTCCAGTGCCGCCAACATCAAGCCAGAGAATCCAAATTGCGCAATTGTGGATCGAAGCGTGCCCGCCGGTTTGTTTCCAGCGTTCGAAATGGCGTGGGCCATGATCAAGAACAATATGCCCGCCACGAAGACCATGGCGCAAGATACGACTAGCCATTTGGAACATGCCGGCGAGGCAAAGCGGGATGACAAGTAAACTGCCAGGAACGCGCCCATGGCGAGCCCATCGAATCTGAACCAGGAGTATTCGTAGGTGTCGATTCCATGCATGGCGCAAACATAACGAAGCGACGGCTCGACTACAATAACAGCCGCGCAAATCATCGCGAGGTTCGTCCGCTTAAGGTGACGAATAGTGATGGGCCAAAGAAAGTAAAAGTGTTCTTCTACGGCAAGGGACCAAAACACGGAGGCAGGAGCTGGACTCGCCACGCCGAAGACGGGCAGGAGATTTGCTCCTGTAAAGAGGCAGATGAGAACAAACTTCCAAGATGCCCCAAAGACGAGCACCATCACCGCCAGCATGATTAAGTACAAGGGGAGGATTCGGCGGATGCGACGGGCATAGAAATCTCGCAGAAAATGCGCATCACTACGTTTCGTTAAAAGAATGCTTGTAATGAGCAGACCCGAAAGAACGAAGAACAAGTCCACGCCGAGCCACCCGGGTGCGGTACCCTTGCCACTATGCTTGGCACGATCGGCCATTGCCGCTCGAGCATGGAATACCCGAATAGGTGGGCGGCCATCACCATCAGAATGGCGTTGGCTCGAAAGCCGTCAAGTACCGGGATTCTTCCCGTCAGCACTTGTGGTCTACTCGTGGTTCGTCCCGTGGCCGTCCACATCTAGCTAGAGTAAAGGACGGTCAGATCCAGCCTTTGGCCGTGTAGTAGCAAATCTTCGCCGTTTCGACCAGTAGGCCGACAAACAAGGGGCCCCGCGCCAGAATCCCATTGGCCCGCTTCATGACATCCGGAATAGGGCGGGGAACTATCTCCAGTCCGGCACGATGGAACGCGCGGCTAGCGCGAAACATGTGCTGATCACTGGTCATGAGGACCTTTTTGCCCGGCATATTGCCAATCAGCTCCGCGGTGAAAACAGCGTTCTCATGAGTACTGGTGGATCGCTCTTCGAGGATGATGGCGTCCCTTGGCACGCCGTTTCCCACCAGGAACTCAGCCAGAGCCGAGGCAAGCGACATGGGCGTCCCCATGGCGCCGCCGCTCACCACGATCTTCTTGAAATGCCCGCTGCGCCAGGCTCTGACCGCGTAGACCGATCGCCAGTAAGAAGCTGGACCAATAATGCCGTCAGGATTCACCTCGGCGGTGAGAAGGATGAGGATGTCGCCGTCGCTATCGGTCCAGTTGCCGGCGAGTGTTCTTGCGTACCATCCGTCGAAGGGCGTAACAGAAG
>JBAUOG010001114.1:0-1525 GCA_049579625.1 Bryobacteraceae bacterium | reverse complement strand
TTGCCGCACCGTGAGATCGTCCATGTGCATGAACTGCACGCCGATTGAGCGGCAATAGGTGTTTCGCAGCCGCTCGAGGATTCGGCGGAGCGTCATCACTTGCGTGCCCTCGATCGTGTCGGTCGAGAACTGACGGTCCATGTCCGCGTCGGTGAAGCCGTACGATCGCGCGTCCAACTCGGGCAATTCGGGCCGCGGCAGGCCGAGCGGATCGACGGCGGCGACGAGATGCCCGCGGACGCGATAGGCCCGCACCAACTGATCGACGCGATCTTGCAGCAATGCGACTTCGAGCGCCTCGGCCTGGGCTTCGGCCACAGCGTCGGGAGAGGCAAACGATGGTTCGACTTCGCTCACCACAGGCGGCTCAATCGGATGCGGCGGAGCGGGCTCGACAATAGCCTTCGCTTCCGCCTCGCCATTTTCCTGTGGCGACCGCTTCAGAATGGCAGGCAGGGGCTTCGGTTCGAACGTCGGTCGAAACGCGGCCGCATGTTCCGCCCCATTGCCGCTGGCGTGAGACAACTCGTCGAAATAGTGCCGCCAATCCGGCGAGACCGACTCCGGCTCGCGTAGATAATCGGCGTACAGCCCTTCGACAAACGAAAGGCTCAAACTACTCGATCGGTCGTCAACAGTGCTCATTGCTTCGATCGCCAAGGTTACGTAGCAGAATTCGTGAGAATTCTGTAGGGAACGGCGGGGCGGGGTGCCCGTTGGGCCCGCCAGTTGGTCGGTGCCGTTCCGCGAAGCACCGCCGACGTCAAGTCAACTGGCACTTCCGGGAACGCCACGGAGGTCGTTCCCTACACCGTCATCATTATACGCGTCGCCCGCCCTCGTCCCTCGTCCCTCGTCCCTTTCATCCTTCATCCTTCATCCTTCCACTCCGCCTCTCCGCCAACATCGGCTGCAATTCGTCCACGAAATCGCGAACGTCTTTGAACTCGCGATAGACGCTGGCAAATCGCACGAAGGCCACTTGGTCGAGCGCCCGCAGGTGCTTCATCACGAGTTCGCCCAGATAGCGAGTGCTCACTTCCGTATCGAAATTGGCGTACACATCGCTTTCCACCTCCGCCACGATCGCCTCGATCTGTTCGTCGCTGACCGGGCGTTTCCAGCAGGCCTTGGACAATCCTTGCTTGATCTTCTCTCGCGCAAACGGCACGCGGATGCCGTCTTTTTTGATCACCTTGATGGCCGGCTCCTCGACCCGTTCGTAGGTGGTGAACCGCCGCTTGCAGCCCAGGCATTCGCGGCGGCGGCGAATCGCAAACCCCTCGTCGCTCGCCCGCGAGTCGATCACTCGATCATTATCAATCCGGCAATAAGGGCACTGCATGGGGTTTACTATAGCCGAAAGCCAGCCGCGGGTGCAGCGCCGGACGTCGCGGCGTCGCACGGTGCTAGCCAATGACGAAGGCCTAATGTCGAATGAGAGCAGGGCACGCTGTACGTGCGAGCAGCGGCGCGACTGGTCACGCTCGGCACGAACAGCGTGCCCTACGTCTCCCCTCTCCCC
>JBAUOG010001113.1:0-1645 GCA_049579625.1 Bryobacteraceae bacterium | reverse complement strand
GCCAACAGGTGGATCCTACCGGGGGCAATGTTGCCAACATAGATAGCCAAATAAATGCAGCGTTCGTTTATTGGGCCAACCAAGGCTATAACGGAGCGCTTATCGCAGGGGGATGTCCCGCCTTTTTGTTGAACATTGAGAAGCGGTCGCTGCCGAGGTTGATGTTAAGCGGCGATGGCTTGGCGAGCAAGGACGCCGTGTGAATCTTTGTTGTGCTGAGCTTCCAGAGCGGCCCGCAACGTTGGAAGCTGCTTGTGAGCCTTCAGTCGTCGGAAGCCTCTGGCCGCTTCCTGCATGGCGGCCGCGGTCCAGCGCATCGCCATCGAGGCCGAGCGCCATCGCTTCACGTTCCGGCATACGCGCCGCACCGTGCTCATGGCATTCTCGATGATGTTGGTACAGGCGAGCGAGCGCCGCAGCTCCTTCGGCAGTCCAAGCCGCGTCACGGTGAGGATTTCATCGATGCCTTCCAGGATCGAGCCGGCGACCCCCGACCAGTCTCTTTCGAGGCGCTGGGCGAGGTTGCGAAGCAGCCTTTCGGCCTTGGCGGCGTCGTCCAGCTCCCAAGCTTGTCGCAACACGCGGCGAACCGAGGCATGCAGCGACTTGGGCAATCGCTCCATGATGTTGCGTGCCTTGTGAATCTGACAGCGTTGGATCGCCGCGGCACGGCCGAAGGTTCGGCGGATCGCCTTGGACAGGGCCTTGGCGCCGTCAATGATGAATAGCCGCGGCACTGCCGGGTCGAGCCCACGCTCGACCAGATTATCGATCAGCGACTGGACGGTCGCGGCGTTTTCGGTCGCTCCCTCGGCAAGGCCGAGCGTATGCTTGTCGCCCTTCGCGTCGACACCGATCGCTTCAACCAGGATCAGATCTTCGTCCATGTGAATGCCGTCGATCTGGATCACCAACAAATCGAGGCCGGAGAGATCGGATGCCATCCAATCCTTCATGCGCGCCGCCGACAGCGCCACGAAGCGGCGGGAGGCGGCCGATTTCGACAGACCAGCCCCCGCAGGCCCCGGAACGTCTCCCTCAGGCAACCGAACCGATCGGGCAAACTTGCGCGTCGCGACGTTAATCAGCATCTGGTTCATGGCCCATTTCCCGAGCCAGTCCTCCGCAACTGCCGCCTCCCAACTCGGTACAGGCTGCTCCTTCCCGTCAAAGCCGCGGAGCCTTGGCCGCTCGATTTCGACCTTGCCGCCGTGGAAGCCGATCTTGCCCTTCGTTCTCCCCCAGCGGTGCGCCCGCCGGTCACGACCTCGCGCATGCCGTGGACCACAGATTGCTTGTGCATCGCGATCCATCATCTCGCCAAGGGCCTCCATGCCGGAAGCCAGGCAAAACAACTCGAAGCTCGCCGAAATCTTCGACAGGGCCTCAAGCTTTAGCGCTCTCGTCGGAATCGCAGTAGAAGTAGTAAGCTTGTTCATGGCGTTGCTTTCCTTTGTGGAATCACCATCCCGAGCCTAGCGGCTCAAGGCGAGCAACGCCGCCCCTCTATTTCAACATCGAGCGGGACAATTCCCACGGTTGTCGCTGACGGTGACTGTGACGATTTTATAATCGCTGATGATGTGTTGCCTTATTGCCTCTTTGTACGAGATCTGAAAAAAGCATTTTCCGTAGTCCCTCTCAT
>JBAUOG010001112.1:0-3433 GCA_049579625.1 Bryobacteraceae bacterium | reverse complement strand
GGCCCATCCGGCGCTCGCAAGCACCGCAGCCTCCTGGAACCGGCCCGTTCCTCGTCCGCAAATCCGCTGGAAATACGCCATTGGTGGCGCGGTCGTTTCCCTCGCCGTCATGGCCGCCGCAGGGTGGTGGCTCACCCGGCCTTTCCCATCGCCGCGCGTGAGTGGGACAAACGAGGTCACCCACGATGGCTTGACCAAATGGTGGCCGATTCTCGCCGATGGTTCGCGGCTGATTTATAGTGCTGGCGCTAATGGCGGAGGGACCTACCAGGTCTCCGCCAAGGGCGGCGAGTCGGTCGCGGTTCCTCTCCAAATAACGGGCAGATTGATCGGTATGTCGCCGGACGGCGCACAGCTGCTGCTTGCCGCTCATGAGAGTGGCAACCTTCATGTTAATACTCTGTCGGAGCTCTGGGTCAAGCCGCTGCTTGGCGGCGAGCCTCCCCGGCGTTTGGGCAACCTGTTCGTCACCAACGGCGCTGCCTCCTGGTCGCCGGATGGTCAACAATTGGTCTACGCCATTAACAACGATCTGCATATCGCGCGCAGCGATGGAACGGAAATTCGCAAACTGGTAACCGCCCCTGCACCTCCGCACTTCCCGCGCTGGTCGCCGGACGGAAAAAGAATTCGTTTCTTTCTCCGCGAAAAGGAAAGTTCCCCCAAGAAGTCGCTCTGGGAAGTCTCGGTCGAAAGCGGTGCGCTGCGCTCCCTGCTGCGCGACTGGCAACCCTCTCTCTCTGTGTATTGCGGCAACTGGTCGCCGGATGGCAGATACTTCGTTTTTGAGGTGACCGGACACGGAACATCGAACATTTGGGCTCTCGCTGAGCCTATGGGCCTTCATCGGGCCGCAGCCGCGCCGTTCCAGATCACAACCGGGCCGATGGCGGCCTATATTCCAGTCTTTAGCCCGGACGGCAAGCACATGTTCATGGATGGCGTACTGGATAAGCGTGAGTTCCTCCGGTACGATCTTCAGTCGGGTCAGTTGACGCCCGACCTGAGCGGCATCTCCGGCTCGGAGCTTGAGTATTCGAAAGACGGGAAATGGGTCGCCTATGTCTCGATCCCTGATCGCTCACTTTGGAGAGCCGCTGCCGACGGAAGCCAACGCCTCCAACTTACGGTGTCTCCGATGAGCGCCTCGATGCCTCACTGGTCGCCCGACGGTAAAGAGATCGCCTTTTTCGGTGGACCGCCTGACGCCCCGCCTCGGATTTATGTTGTGCCGTCCGAGAGCGGCGAGGTCCGGCAGTTGACCCATGGCGAAGCGGGGGCGAGCGGCGACGCCTACTTCGCCTGGTCGCCCGACGGCGCCTCCATCGTGTTTGGTGGGAGTGGCCCTACCTTGAAAGGCGTACTTTGCTACCGTTGTGCCGACTCTGATCGGACACCACTCCACCGCCTCGACGTGAAGATGGGAACGGTCTCGACGTTGCCAGGTTCCGAGCAGATGTTTTCTCCGCATTGGTCGCCCGACGGGAGATTCATTACCGGGCTGGCGGGACCGAACTCTAAACTGACCCTTTATGATGTCGCCACCCGGAAGCAAACGGAGATTTCCGGCGATCAAAGCGGATGGCCGGCTTGGTCCCGCGACGGTGAATCGCTGTTCTTTCATGGCTCGAAACCCGAGGCCGCCTGGTGGCGGTTCCGGCTCAGCGACCGGACGGTGGAACGCGTGGCCTCTCTCAAGGAAATCCCCGTGGCCACCGATGGCTGGTTCGCTCCCGGTCTGAACAATAGCTTGATTACCACGCGCAGCGTCGGTACCGATGAAATCTACGCGCTCGACTGGGAAGCACCATAGGGCCCAACTAGGGACCACATACCCCTCTTATACTCTGTAGAATGCTTTCAACAATACTGAGCGCTTGCGTTCTGATGGCCCTCACAGTGGCCGTGCATGCCGTCGGCATCGCCGTGCTGTTACGGGCCTTGACGCAATTGCATACCTTGCCGCCGACGCGCGTCTGGCCCATTACCCGTATGCTGCTCCGCATGATGTGGTGGCTGATCCTGATCCATCTGGTGGAGATTTCCGTTTGGGGCTGCTTCTATCTATGGCGGGGATGCATGCCTGATGCCGAAGCCGCGTTCTACTTTTCCGGAGTTACCTACACGACCATCGGCTACGGTGATGTGGTGCTGGCGAAGCCCTGGCGGATGCTTGGGCCGACCGAAGGCTTGATGGGCATCCTCATGTGCGGGTTGTCCGCGGGTTATCTGTTCGCTGTCACGAGCCACATCTATCAATCGAGGCACCAGAAAGCAGCTGAGTAATGGCTGGCAACTTCCCTTTGATGGAGTTTTCTGGCGTCTGACAGAAATCGTGTCGGCCTGGACTGGGTGCGTGGCCGCTTCCCCACGCAGATACGCTTCGCGAGCTCGCAACCGGTCCGTGGGAGCCCAGTATCTCCGTAGGAAATGCCTTGGGCGCTGAAAAGAAGCCATCCCAATAGTACTATCCTCCGTTTAGCCGCCCGTGGCAACATCGTAGAGCCTCAAACTCCCACCGAACCCCATGAGCCCGGCGATCAATCGCCCATCGGGCGACCAATGAGGCGAGAACAGTCTCGCCGCTTTCGAACGGCACAAGGTAAACCCGTTATACTCTCAACGTACTCATACAACAGTCCGGTCAGTTCAATGTCCGCTGTCTGAGCCGGGTGGATCCACGCTCGGGGTAACGCACGATGAAGACCTTGATAATGCTTTTCGCAATGTTCGCCACGACTGTGTCAGCTGCCGACATCACTGGGACGTGGAACGCCGTCGGGAAGGATGCCAAACAGACTTTCAAGCGAACGTTCGTCTTCAAGCAAGACGGCACAAAACTCACTGGCAAGACCACGAGTAAACAGTGGGGCACATCTAAAATCGAAGACGGAAAGATCGAGGGCGACGCTCTCTCCTTCACCATCACTTTGGTATTCGACGTCGGCGACCTAAAGGTATCCTTTACAGGCAAGGTGGATGGAGACGTTATCAAGATGACAGCCCAAGCTAGTGGCAAGACGCTTGACTTTACCGCGCAGAGGGCACCTTAGCGTCCCTCCACCTTTTGCTCAAGTTCAGCAGCGTCGGCCGATGTGACTTTGCGTGCATAAATCCCGATGCCAGGCATAGCACTCAGCCCGTGGGCAAAGATGCTAAGCAACACTGTTGCCATCAACGCGTACCGGATGGTCTGTTCCCCCGGAAGACGCATTTCCTGCTCTAGATAGACCAGACCGAGAACAATGGAAGCCAGCCCACGCGGGCCGAACCATCCCATGAATACTACGCTGGCCGCGCTAAGGTGCGTGCCAATGAGCGCGATCGCCACCGGCAGCATCCGCACCACCGTCAGGCTTAGCAGCGCATATAGCCACGCCGCCAAACCGAACTGCGGCCAATCCCGCACCGCCGCCATGCCAAAAAGGAAGAA
>JBAUOG010001111.1:0-7350 GCA_049579625.1 Bryobacteraceae bacterium | reverse complement strand
TCCGGTCCGGGTTATTCTGTCCCGGTCCATCAACACTTAATCGGCCCCATCCGCCCCACTCGCGGGCACATCCAGACTTCACCGTCTCGCGGCTTATACCAGATGCCTTCGCTGTGCGTATTTGCATGCGCCTAGGCAACCCACGACTGGTTCTGAGCTTTCATCGCTGATCTTTCACAACATGTCGTCCTCTGAGACCACGGGGAATTCTGCGGTTGCATACACCCAGTTCCTTCACCGAAGACAAGGCCTTCAACTCCAGTTAACAGTTTCGGCATTCCCAAGATCCTCACACTCCGATTCTGGTGAGGGAGATTGTTTTCGAGGCTTAACTACGGTTCGCTTGCGCTACGACCTGCTGCTTTGCTTGCTCTCCTTGTCGGAGCAGACCGGATTTTCACCCAGCCCACGAGAGCGTTTACTTCCGGGCTTCCGACGGTTTGGTCACCCGCCCCGTCGCCGGATATCTCTACAGTGCCAACTGGGAAATTTGCACCGGCAGGGCTTTCACCTGCTAGATCAACAACTAGCTTCACTGCACTAACCGGCCAATCTCTGCCCTATTTGGCACGCTATCGCGACGCATGTGGTGGGCCGGCCAGCTTCCGATATCAGGTAATATCGCTGCGTGCTCGATGACGCGCTTGTGATCGGGGGCGGCGAGTTTGGACGAACCGTGTATTGTCAGGGCCGCTTCACCGCTTCCAGTCCCTAACCGTTCTTGCCTTGAGTACCCTTGCAGCGCAAGACGTGCGCATTCCGTTGCTAACTCCTGTCCAGCCAATCAAGGGCAGCTTCGCACCAGCATGGCCCGCTCTTCAATCAGGTAACCGTTACAACTGAAACCTTCTTGCGACAGGCTGTGTCAATATACGTCGGCTTCTCGGCATCGTTAAACACAGAAATACGTTCGAGGGGAAGAATATGGTGAACTTTATTTGGAAGAATCGGTCAATTGAGAGCAACGCTCGCAAATTTACGTTGGCCACTTGCGCTCTTGCGGTCCTGGTCGCGACATTCCCCGCCAGAGCGCAATTCTACCAGCAAACGAACCTGGTTTCCGATATAGCCGGAATGGCCGCGTTGCAGGACTCGCAACTGAAGAATCCCTGGGGCGTGTCCCACAGCTCCACCAGTCCTTTCTGGGTATCCGACGCAAACACGTCGGTATCGACTTTATACTCAGTTGATCCGACTACCGGCGCGGTCACGAAGATCCCTCTGGTTGTGAGTGTCCCCGTTCCCTCAGGACAGGTGTTCAATGGAGTCACTACCGATTTCCTAGTGAGTTCGGGGACCTCCAGCGGGCCATCAGTCTTCATGTTTGCCGGACTGAACGGCAAGATTAACGGCTGGAACCCGAACGTGCCGCCCCCTCCACCCTCCACTCAAGCGCCATTGGTGCCACTGGCACGACTCCCTCAGCGTACACAGGGATCGCCCTGGGGACGATCTCCGGCACTCAATACCTTTACGCCGCCAACGGAGCAGCGGGACGGGTTGACGTCTACGACCGAACCTTCACCGATGTCACTGCCACCAGCTTTGCCGGCAAGTTCGTCGATCCCAACCCTGTCGCGGGCCTTGTCCCGTTCAACATCGCGAACATCAACGGCGAACTCTATGTCAGCTACACGCCCGCCAGTCCGGTTGTGGTCGGATTCGGAGTCATCAATATATTCGATACTGCCGGTAACTTCGTGAAACGGTTTGCCACCGGCGACCCGACGGTCCCGCTCTACGATCCTTGGGGCATGGTGGTGGCCCCTCCGGATTTTGGCGACTTCAGCAACGCGCTACTGGTTGGTGACTTCAATCTGGGAAATGGCGCCGCTAGCCCGCCGGCCGGCGGACCGGGTTACATACTCGCGTTCAGTCTGGCGACTGGCGCCGATAACGGCAGATTTCTAGGTCTGCTGAACGGAACTGACAGCAAGCCCGTGAGCATTGACGGCCTTTGGAGCCTGATTTTAGGCAACGGGCACAGCGGGGGGAATCCAAGCGACCTGTACTTCTCGGCCGGGATCAATGGCCAGGCCAACGGGCTCTTTGGGAGTCTTTCGACCTGTCATGGGCCCGTGATCAGTAATGCCTCCGCCAGCCCCAACGTCCTTTGGCCACCCAACAACAAATTCGTCCCGGTGACGATTGGCTATGCCGTCACCGATGACTGCGATCCCGCGCCATCCTGCTCTCTAAGCGTGACGGCGGAGGATTCTGGCGGTGGGATTAACAACACAGCCGATTCGTCGGTGGTGGTGGACGCCAATATGGTCGAGTTACTCGCCTCGCGCAACGGAGGCGGCAACGGGCGCGTTTACACCGTCCAAATCTCTTGCAAAGATAAGCTGCCGCTTTCCTCGAGCGCGAATGTGGCCGTGACTGTGCCGCACGATAAGGGGCAAGGCGGACCTGCCACTGCCACCCTCACGGCTAGTCCGAATCCCATTGCGCCAGCTCCCGGATCATTCTTGGGCAGGACAACACTCAGTTGGAATGCACCGTCCTCCAGCAGTGTCGAAATCATGGTCGGTTCCAGCGGAGGTACGCTGTTCGCCGAAGGCGGCTCTACCGGTTCCGCGCAGACCGGTGCATGGGTGGACAACGGAATGCAATTCTTCTTGCTGGACGCGACCTCCCACAGCGTCCTTGCTGAAACGACGGCGACCTTCAATCAGTCAGTTGGCACAGTTTCCCTGACGGCAACCCCGAACCCCGTGAATCCAGCCGTCCAGGCCGGCCTCGGCCAAACAACACTGACGTGGAGCGCGCCGGGATCTGACGATGTCGAATTGCGGGTTGGGAGTGCCACCGGCCCGCTATTTGCCATAGGCGGATCAACCGGCACGGCGCAAACCGGAATTTGGGTGAGTAATGGGCTGCAGTTCTTTCTGGTGGACGGGAATTCCCGCCAAACGCTTGCCTCGACAACGGTTACCCTCACATCCCCGTCGTCACCAATCTTGACGCTTGGCCCGGCGGCTAACAGCGCGGTTTGGCAAACTACTGTCACTTGGGATGCGCCGGGATCAACTGGCGTTGAGATCCACATCGGAAGTGCAACCGGAACGCTGTTCGCAGCTAGCGGTTCGGCGGGTAGCGCGCAAACCGGGATGTGGGTTTTCAAGGGAATGGTCTTTGTCTTGGTTGACTCAACCACCCACCTGCCGATCATATCTGTGACGGCCTGATTCGCCGATGGGCCTGTCGGCCGAAGAGGAGAAGAGAGAAATCGGGGCTCTGGCGCATACTTCTCCGGGCGCGTCTCAGTGGCGTCGGGTGCCCCTTGTGGACCCTAACCTAGCCGATACAAGGCCTTGCAAGGATCAGTCCCGTTATGTGTGCGTCCAGCGAAGGCTGGCATGAACAGTGGGTGAAAGTCCCACCGGGGTAAGAGTTCAAAACCCCGTAGCTTGAATAGCAGGAAGGAAGGAGACTGAGAATCCTGAAGCCTATTGACAAAGCCATCTCATAAGGATGGTGAGCGAGTCACCGGGCCGTAACGCAAGTGAACCCGTATGGCCTCGAAAGGACATCGACCGAAGGCCGAGCCTCCACTTAACTGGCGAAGGCAGCATGGAGCGTCGCACGAACTGAAGCGGCGCAACACTTCGGCGGGGTTGGTAGGGACAGCACGGTGACAAGGTCATGCTAAGCAACTGGAGAAACCCTCCTCGTCCCGTCGCGAAATCGGCGGAGCAGGGAAGCCGTATAACCGGTAACACCGGGAAATCGGTGGACGGCGAGAGGGATTCGGCTGGGTCTGTACTAGCGGTGAAGCGGAGTAATGTCCGCGGAGCGAAGAGGCCCTGCTGTTTGTACTGGCTCTAACAAGAAGGGAGGCAAGGGTGAAATGACAAAACCGCCCATCTGTTTGCAAGACCTGAGAAGGAGTCTATATGTCAAGGCGAAGGCAGAACCGCTTTGGCGTTTCTGGGGACTATACGTCCACGTCTGCAAGATGGAAACTTTGTGGGCAGCCTACCAAATGGCAAAAAGTAATGACGGGGCACCGGGCATTGACGGGGTCACGTTCGAAGCCATCAAGGAAAGCGGTGCGGAAAGTTTTCTAAAGCAGATACGGGAAGAACTAGTCGCCAACACGTATCGGCCCATGCGGGCACGGAAGAAGGAGATTCCGAAGGACGGGGGAAAAGTCCGCGTTCTTTCGATACCTGCGATCCGTGATCGAGTGGTCCAGGGGGCTCTCAAGCTCATCTTGGAGCCGATCTTCGAAGCTGATTTCCAAGCCGGTTCGTACGGATATCGACCGAAACGGACGGCCCATGAAGCCGTAGCCCGGGTGGCCCGAGCAATCGTCGAGGAGAAGACACGCATCATTGATTTGGATCTCAAAGCCTATTTCGATAACGTGCAGCATTATCTGCTGTTAGAGAAAGTAGCCAGACGGGTTCAAGATGGAGCGGTCATGCATTTACTCAAGATGATGCTGAAAGCGACCGGAAAGAAAGGCGTTCCCCAAGGCGGGGTGATTTCGCCCTTGCTCAGCAACCTCTATCTCAATGAGGTAGATCGGATGCTGGAGAAAGCGGTGGATACAACGCGAAGGGGCAACAAGTCCACCAGCGTCCAATATGCACGTTTTGCGGACGACATGGTGATCTTGATTGACGCCGAACGGCGGAGTGACTGGCTCGTGAAGGCGGTAGACCGGCGGCTGCGCGAGGAGTTGGCGAAACTACGCGTTGCGATCAACGAGGACAAGAGCCGAATGGTGGATTTGAAAAAGGGAGAAAGCTTTACCTTCCTGGGTTTTGAATATCGGCGCATACCGACCTTTCAGGGGAAGTGGCGACCGAACTATGCGCCGAAGCTGAAGAAGCGGACCGCGCTGTACGAAAACCTACGGAAGATCTTCCGGCAATGTGTGAGCTGGCCTGTAGAGAAAGTGATTGCGAAAATCAATCCGATCCTGCGAGGCTGGGTCAACTACTTTCGAGTCGGTCATTCGAGCCGTTGTTTCTCAATGGTCAAAGAATGGGTGGATAAGAAGATCAGGCGCCATCTGATGCGTGCCCGGGAACGCAAAGGCTTCGGCTGGATGCGGTGGAGTAGCGACTGGTTTTATGATCGGCTCGGTTTGTTTAACGACTACCGGCTTGTTCGATGGTCAGTTGTGAAAGTGGCCCCGGCGCGATAGGCCCCATAACTCTTGGCACCAAGCAAACAGGTGCGCCCAGTGCGGGAAATCCGCACGCTGGGTGCGATGTGGCGGGGGCTGGAAACGGATTTACGGTCGAGCTAGTGAGGCACTCCCAGAGGAAACGGGGAGTCAACAGATAGGCTTAACCTTCGGAACACCGCGCCAGTCCTCGACCCGACCCTGATATACGCGCTTAGCGTCTGTTATCCGATCAATGGTCGGATGGACTCAACCGGAAGCCAGAGGTTGCCGTTTAGGAGACGGTCCGATATCTGTTGTTATCGGAAGCTATCCTCGGCGCGCGTCTCGAGCCCTCGATCAGCTTCCTGACCAGCGCCGAGTTGAGGAAATAACGGTGTTCGATAGGAGTGCCCAGGCCTAGAGGATCCGAGGCGTTGGTGGAAAAGAGTGGTTATCGATCGCCAAGTATTCTCAGCCTACGACAAGGCGCTCCGGCTGGCGTTCATCCTGAGCACCAACCGCGGCCGCAATAAACTGGCTCTCGATTTACTTGGACATTCGCATGCGCGCACTCCCGTGAAGTCTTGTTTCTGGTCCACCATCCCAGCCGCCCAACCATGCCGGTACAGTTCTCTTGAACGCTGTTTTAGAGCCAACCACCGCGGGATTGTTAGTGGGAAGGGCTGTTAGCGCAGCTAGCCGCAAACTCCCAACAAGACCTCCGTAGTTCCTCATCTTTCGTGGCCCACGCATACACCCCCAGAGATATGTCTTTCGCTCGCAAATGCCTCTTTTTGGTTTGCCGTCAGCGGGCGAATGCCAACGACTGGCTTTCAGAAACAAAGCTGGCAATTGTCAGTACATGGTTATAAGCAGCGATGTTACGGAAACTGAAGCACAACCGTTAGACTATCGAAATAGCTGTTCGCCGCATGGATACTGGAACACATCTGGCTTTTGGAAGACGAGCGGATTTTCAATACGACATTTTCATCTCCTACCGACGGCGGGATGCCGCAGTCTTCGCCTCGTGGCTGCGAAAGAGCCTGTCCGGTATGCGGATTCCGGCGCCATTTGCAGGGCTCGATCCTCTTCGCATTTACCTCGATATTGCACACGACCGCGTTACCCTGGACTTCTGGGACGACAATATCGCCCCAGCGCTCAGCAGGTCCCGGTTCCTGCTGATTGTGGGAACGCCCTCGGTGCACGAGCCGGACACGCCCGAAAGTCCCAACTGGGTCCGCCGCGAAATGGCACTCTTCGCCTCATTGGACCAGCAGTCAAATCTTATCGTTGTGTTGCCAAATGAAGAACTGCCGAATAAGGGTCCAACTAACCGGGTGCCCGAGGAGGTATTGCGCCTTTACCCGCGTCTGCACTACGTCGAGTTCCAGGCCTTTGGCTGGAGTTTGCTCCAGCGTCTCACACGATACTTCGAGAGACAGGAAGCTCTTGCTAGAGCACTGAGCAGCGTGGCCGGCACTCCCCTCGACATCGCACCGGAGGCGATGCCTGCTTTTCGCGAAGAGCAGGAACGAGCGCGCGTACGTCGGCTTACGCTCTTTATCGCAATCCTGAGCGCCGTGATCTTGATGTTGGTTGGCGTGACCGTATGGGCCTTAACCGAGCAGACCCGCGCCTTGCGTGGCGAAGCAGAAGCCACCAAACAGCGCAACACCGCGCAAGCGAACGAGCGGACGGCAAACACCGAGAAGAAGAGGGCGGACGAAAAAACGAGCGAGGCACTTGCCAACCTCGAACTTGCCCAAGCGCGAGAAAGAGTAGCCCGAAGCCGCGCTCTTGCCATTCGCGCCGCCGAGGAGCGGCCGCATCCGGAGACTTCACTGCTGCTCGGTTTGGCGGCTATTCGGGCAGATCGCACGTTCGAGGCGGAATCCACGCTGCTCGGAACGCTCCTGCTTTATCCGAGGCTGCAATCCAGTCTCTACGCCTGGCATGACGCAGGCCGCCGGATGGTTGAGACCATGGCGTACTCACCAGACGGACAGGAGATGGCTGTCGGGTATGCGGACGGTGCGCTCATGGTCCGGAATAGCGGACAAGCAGACGGAGTCTATCTGTTGCAACCGAGGGGCGGTTCGGGCACCGGGATTGCGGCAGTCGCTTTCAGTCCGGACAGCAGATTTCTCGCAGCAGCGCTGCCCGAAGGCAGTATCCGCATTTGGGATCGCAAGAACAAGCGACGAATACCCGCCATCTGG
>JBAUOG010001110.1:0-4260 GCA_049579625.1 Bryobacteraceae bacterium | reverse complement strand
CGTCACAGGAGTGACGCGAACGCCGCTTATGAAGGTGACCATTCTCCGAGTGGCGGACCATCCACCCGGAGCCAAATAAGGCACTTCGACAGGCAAAGCCGTTATACGTCCGAGTGATCCTTCCACGGCACACCGCACGCGCATCATACTGGTGCAAGCCCGACCAGAGTGTTCTCGCAAAAAGTCGTCGTCCGCGGTTCACCGCAGCCTAGCGTATTCCGCTTGGGCCTGTTTGAAAATCGGGATCTCGCGGTCGGCGTCTTTCCAGAGGCTGAGGAAATCCTGGTAGGCAGTCTTTGCCTTGGTCTTATCGCCGGACAAAACGAAAGCTCTTCCAAGTTGGAGGCGCGCCAGTGCGCCGATCGGGTCGCTGACAACGATTCCGCGGTGATCGAGAATCTTCTGGAATTCCGCAGCGGCTTCGGCGCCTTTGCGCGCGGCTAGATAAGCTTCGCCACGCACGTACACCGGATAGAGGGCCCCGAAGTTGCCATGAATCGCGCTGCGTGGCATGCCCAACTCATAGGGAACGGCGACTTGCAACTGTTCGATTGCCTTGGCAGGCTCACCTTTGTTCAGAGCCAGACGAGCGCGAAGCGCAGGCAAGTAGCTGAGCCGCACTCCGGTGTCCTCCGGAAAGCGCCTTTCCATCTCTGCAGCCAGTGTCTGGGACTGAGAAGAATCCCCCGACTCGGCCAGTGCAAAGGCCGCACCGTACACTACATAAAGTTCTCTGGAAATCTTCAGCGCCGCCAGCGCACTTCGCCTTGCCTCGGGCGCATTGCCGAAAAAGGACTCCCATAGCGCCTCCGGGATGGCGTACAAAGCCCCTTTGTCCCGGCTCACCGGCGAAGCCAAATCCACGGCGCGATGTAACGTCGTCTTCGCCTGCCGCAACTGGCCCTCGTACGCCAAAACAAAAGCGTCGCGGTCGGACTTCCAGCCTCCCGGTCCGGATTTCGCCACAGCCAATTCCAGTTCCATTCCCGCCCGGTCGCCTTTCAAGAATGCCATGTCATAACGCATTACTGCGAAATACGGGTTTTCTAGCTGACGCTCGGAGGCCCGCCGAAGCGTGTTCTCGGCCTCCTCCAAGTGGCCGAGACGTTGAAGGTTGTCAGCGATAAAGTCATACCCGGGGCCAAAGTCGGGCTCGAGTTCGATGGACTTTCTAGTTTCTTCAATCGACTTCTCGTATTGGCCGGACACAAAGTAAATCAGCCCCAGAAATCTCGGCGCCATCAGCTCGCGAGGATAAGTCTGCGCCCACGCTTCGCAGGTCTGTTGCGCCTTCTCGAGGTTGCCCGTGACCTGTAGATCGTAGGAGGAGGCGATAAAGAACTTTTCCTGGTCGCTGGTGCGATCGCGCAACTGATATGCTTTGCGAGTGCTCTCGGCGGAGAGGGCTGGATCCTCAAGATCGCCGTACACCCGCCCCAGATACGCGTAGGCCATGGCGAATTGCGGGTCGATCTCAGTGGCACGCTGGAAATAGGGCAGGGCAGCGGCATCGCCGGTTGTAAACATGGCCTTCACACCCGCGCTATAGGCCTTCAAAGCGTCGAGGGACGGTGTAGTGGCCTCGGCCAGCGGAGTACGATGCTTTTCGATCGTGGCCAGTGATTCCCCGACCCGGGTCCTGAATTTGCTCGCAATTTGACTGAGGGCGCTCAGGACGTCTTCCTTTCTTGCGGCCTGCACCTGCTCCGAGTCGAGGACGTCTCCTGTGCGGCAGTTCGTGGCGCTTAAGCCCAATACATACTGGCTTCCAAGGGGCGCAATCGATCCCTCCAGAACGGCGGCACTGGCGGTTCGGTCGCAAATCTCCCTGGCGATTCCGGGAGTAAGCTGCGCATCCACCGGCTGGTTCATCAGACGCAGTGTGCGCCGGATTCGCTGGTCGGAGATGAAGCTGAGGAAAGGCGACTGTTGAAGCTGTACCGCCAACCCTTGCCGAAGCGTCCCGTCAAACACGGGGTCGCCCGTTTTGTTGACAAAATCGGCGAGAACCAGCGTGTCTTTGTCCGTGAGCTTCGGAGCGCGGTGAGAATAGAAGTAACCAGCGGCGAGAAGCGCCAGCGCAGCCGCGGCAGCCGGAACAATCGCCTTCCAGCGTTGGGCGATGCTCCGGGTGGTCTCGCGCTGCGCGCTCGCGGCACGCTTCAAGCGCTGGAGGTCGGTGCGAATCTCGGCCGCGTTTTGGTAGCGTAAGTCGCGGTCCTTTACAAGGCACTTGCCGATGATGCGCTCTAATTCCGTCGGCAAGGCGGGATTCGGCCTCACGGGCGCTCGGTTTAGAATGCTGTCGAAAACGATCTCCTGACTTTCTCCGCGAAAGGGCAATGTTCCCGTGGCCATCGCATAAAGCACCACGCCGAAAGAGAAGAGATCCGAGCGGGCGTCCAGGTCTTCGGCGCGGACCTGTTCAGGCGACATGTACGATACCGTTCCCATCGCGCTCCCCGCACCGGTCAGTTGGTCCTCGATGGTGAGGCCCGATTCCGCGGCTTCGCTGGTGGCTGAGCGACGGTCCAGGACGGAACCGATTTTTGCCAATCCAAAGTCGAGAACCTTCGCGTGGCCGCGCCTGGTGACGAAGATGTTCGCGGGTTTGATGTCCCGGTGGATGATTCCCTCGGCATGGGCCGCTTCCAGAGCATCGACGGTCTGGATGCCTAGATCCAGGAGCTCGTCGGTGGGGAGGGGGCCGGCGTGGATTCTCTCCCTTAAGGTCTCGCCTTCCAGCAACTCCATGACGATCACGGGCTGGTGATTGTGTTCTTCTACTTCATAGATCGTGCAAATATTGGCGTGATTTAAGGCGGAAGCCGCCTGTGCCTCCCGTTGAAAACGGCTAAGCGCCTCTGGGTCCTGCGCGAGATCGTCCGACAGCAGCTTAAGAGCCACGAACCGGCGAAGGCGCAGGTCCTCCGCTCTGTAAACCACGCCCATGCCGCCGGCGCCCAACTTCGCGACGATGCGGTAATGGGAGATGGTCTGGCCGGTGAGGGAGCCCGCAATCTCGGTTGTGTCGCGATACTGCTGAAGAGCGATGGCCCGCGCGGCGACTTCCATGGCCGGGCTACGCAGGAAAACTCCAGCCTTTTGCTCGGAAACCACCAGCGACCAGACTTCCCGCTCCAGTGCCTTGTCGCCCGCGCATGCCTGCCGCAAAAACTCCTTGCGGCCGGCCCGTGGATGCTGCAATACGGCCTGTAGCAAGTCGTCGATGTGTTGCCAGCGTTCAGACTCCATCGCCTGTCTCGCCGGTCATCTCGCGATAAAGCCAAGCCCGGGCAGTGCTCCAATCTCGCATCACGGTGACGGGCGATACTTTGAGCACCTCGGCCGTCTCTTCCACGCTGAGTCCGCCAAAGAAGCGCATCTCGACCACCTGCACTTTGCGCGGATCGAGCCGCCCCAGCGCGTTCATCGCGTCATCGAGCGCCACCAGGTCGGCGTCCTGGCCGCCGCCCACCACGGACGCCTCGTCCAGGGACACATGGTGCACACCACCCCCGCGCTTCAGGTTGTGGCGGCGAGCATGATCCACCAGAATGCGCCTCATCAACTGGGCTGACACCGCGAAGAATTGGGCTCGATTATGCCACTGCATGCGCTGCTGGTCGACCAGGCGCAAGTAGGCTTCGTTGACCAAGGCCGTGGTTTGGAGGCTGTGACCGGGGTGCTCCCGCCTCAGGTAGCGGCGCGCCAGGCTGTGGAGTTCGGCGTAAACGATCGGGGTCAGCTTTTCGAGTGCGCTCTGGTCTCCCGCGCTCCAGGCACGGAGGAGCGTGCTGATATCGTGCGCCGCCGGTTCCCCATGTTTTACCACCTTCTGCGACCCCAGCCAGGAGGGAATTATACCGCAGCGGCCGTCATCTCAGATTTCGGCCGTTTGCGTGATAGTTCGCGGGCGCATTCTCCGCGTAACTGTAATGGAGGGACTTATGAATACAATCAGAACTTCGATTGCCGTCGGCAGTTTGCTCACCGCGCTTGCCATGGCACAACCACCAATCTTTACGGTCACCGACCTCGGCGATGTGGGTCCGGCTGGCCAGCCGTTCGTCATCACCAATAATGGCTTGATCAGTGGCGCAGCGGCCTTTCCCGACAACTCACTGCACGGCGTCCTTTGGTACAACGGCCGGAAGCTGGATATCGGCACGCCCGGACTGAAAGGGCCCAACAGCATGGCTTTTGGTGTCAACCAATGGGCTCAAGCTGTGGGTGAAGTGCAAACGCTCAGTTCGGACC
>JBAUOG010001109.1:0-1669 GCA_049579625.1 Bryobacteraceae bacterium | reverse complement strand
GGGCATCGTTGCGCCGTAGCGTGCGGCCCAAGCGGCGACCAAAACAACGTCAGCCGCGACGCCGCAGCGAATGCCCAAGCCGACTCGGCCGGCTAGCAGCCTGTTGAACTTCTGCTCTTTTCAAGCTGCGGTCGCCAGCATAGGCGGGCGGACTCGAGGATGGATTCGAGGCACGCCGTGAGCAGCCAGCGCGGTCAGAAGCGCTTTTACAATGCACCACGTCATTGACATGAGAAGATACGCAGGCGCGGCAAGGTCCGCTTCCTTCTGGAGGCTCTTTGGAGTGCCGATTCCGAACAACTTACGCATGATCAGCCCCAAGTTGCGTGCAGCGACCTGGAGCAGATAACGTTTCGAGACTGTTAACAGCCCGTGTAGCCAACAGCGTCTGGCGCCCCCGGTCTCGCAGACATGAGCAAACGAACGTTCGACGTATTCGCTTCGCAGCCGTTGCAGTTTCTTGCTCCGCCGACCACGGACACGACGATGATTGCCCGTGACCGCCGCACGCTCCGCCTCCGATCGTTCGCTCCACTTCCAAGGCGTCTTGCGCTTCGGCTCGGGGATGTATGTCCGGATTCCCAACGTCTGGTTAACGGTCGCCAACATCTCCGCCGCGTGATAGCCCTTGTCGGCCACGGCCTCTTGAATGTTCGCCGGGCTTTCCACCGCGATCACGTTCAACTGCGCCTGCACCACGCTCTCGGCCAAAGTCTCCGTGTCCGCCCGATCAGCCGGATAGATCGTGGCCGAAAGCACCAAGTCCGTATCGAGATCGACGACATGCTCGGCCTTGTAGGCCGCGTGGGTCGTGCCGTCTTTCATCCGGGCAATGCGGCTTTCCGGATCGTTCGGCGACACCCAGTCGTCGTTCGAGACCTTCTTGTCCCGCCGGGTTTTATCGAATCGCCGCAGCTCGTCGTCCGTTGGATTCTCCAGGCCGGTCTCGGCCGCCAAACCGCGCAGGTAAGTCTTCCAGTTTTCGCCCGTAGCCCGGCGGACAATGCTTTTCATCGCGGCGTCGGCTTCGAGCATCGTCGAATCGACCGCCACGGTCTTGCCCGCCAGCAATTGATTCTCAGCGGCAAGCTTCAACACAAACAGGAACATCGCTTCATGGACTTCCAGCGGCAGCCGGCCGTGAATCCGCGACAGACTAGAATGGTCAGGCGTTTCTTCGTGAGCTGGCACTCCGAGAAACTCGGCCAACGAGCGGCTGTCGCTGCACCGCCAGGCAATCCCGCGCTGCGAGCTAATGCCCTCGAAGTACCCGACCAGAATCATGCGAAAGTACACGCCCGGCGGAATCGACTCGCGTCCCATCTCGGCGTAATACGGCGCACAAAGTTTCTCGAGCCAGGGATCGAAGCCGGCTTCCGCCAAAAGGACATTCAGCTTCTTGTAGAAGGGATGCCCCGGCGATTTCGGCAACTCGTTGGTAGCAATCCAAGCCGCCTGTTGTTCGGCCTTCCGTTTTCCGAGTGCCATGCCTTTGCTTCCTTGCGGTGAGTGAGCGAACCTCGGCGAAAGTATATCACAACGGTCAACCGGACTTTTTCAACAGGCTGTTAGCGGAGGTAATAGCGAACTCATTCGCATCTCGCTGAAGGGCGACGACCCCAAGGGCCCCAAGGAGCTGATCGACTCAGTGCTCTCGGCGTTCCAGACC
>JBAUOG010001108.1:0-8497 GCA_049579625.1 Bryobacteraceae bacterium | reverse complement strand
TGTACCGTGAAACAAACACGGTACACACATTCCCCAACCGGGTTGAACTGGAAACACTGCTGACGGAGTTCTTCGACGTGGTCTCTGTTAGTACGCCTTACCTGGAGACCTGTCCGGTCTGGGTGTTGAAGCCGCGGCGAGCCATCGAGGCTGTGCTGAGCACCGGGGCGCCCAGGTGACTGCGGCAAGCCAGACCGAACTGCTCCCAATGAATTCATTGCAGCGGAGCATGGTGCTGTCGTCCATGCGTTCTCCGCGTGCCGGCTTCTACGTGGTGCAGGACGTCTGCGAAATCCCCGGTCCGTTGAATGAGGATCTGTTGAAGCAGGCCTGGCGGCGCGTGTCTCGACGCCACCCCGCATTACGTTGCAGTGTCGAAGCCGTTACGGGCGGTGAGCCAGGGCTCCGCCTGCACGACGAGCCGGCGATTCACTGGCAACATCTGGATTGGACGGCGTGCCCTGAGTACGGGCTTGAAACGCGACTGGCCGAGTTTCTGCGCAGCGATTGGACGCAAGGCTTTGCCTTCGATCAGGGCGTACCGATGCGGTTCACGTTTGTCCGGATAGCGGAAGACCGGCATGTGCTGATCTGGACCAGTCATCACGTGTTGCTGGATGGGCGCTCGTACCTGGTGGTCTGGCGCGAGTGGTTCGCCATCTATGAAGCTCTGCTGCGCGGCGAAGAGTTGCCAACGGCGGAGCCAGCAAATTTCTATCCCGAAGCAACGCAACCGTCCCCCCATAACGCCGACGCCGCGGAACGGTATTGGCGGGGGCGACTAGCCGGCCTGACCCAAACCACAGGCTATCTGGTGGATCGCATTCGCGCGGCGTCACCCGACGCCGAGCAGGGCAGTGTCAAGGAAACCCGCTCGCTGAGCGACGAGCAATCCCAAAGGCTCAGAGAGTTCGTCCGAGAGAATTCGATCACGTTGAATACGCTCATCCAAGGCGCTTGGGCGCTGCTGTTGAGCCGTTACAGCGGCCGCTCGGAGGTGGTGTTCGGCGTGACGCGGGCAGGCCGCCCAAAAGACGTGGAGGGCGCCAAGGAGTGGGTGGGCGTGTTCATTAAAACGCTACCGATGCGCATCGAAGTCTCCACCAACGTGCCGCTGGTTCCCTGGCTGCAGCAGATCCGGAGCCAGTGGGTGGAGATGCGCAGCCACGAAGAGCCTTCGCTGGAGCAGATCCGTCAGTGGAGCGGGCTCCGTGAGGGAACGCCGCTGTTCGACAGCATTCTGGTCTACGACCACCAGCCCCCTGCAGCGCGGTTGCGAAACCAGGGCGGCAGGTGGCAGCAACAGGACTTGCGGCGGTTCCAGCGAACCGACTCGCCACTTACGCTGGCTGCGTACGGCGAGCCGCAGATCACGCTCGAACTGATCTACGACGCAGGCTTGTTCGACCGGCGAACGGCGCTGGCGATGACCGGGCACATGGAAAGACTCCTCCTGAGTTTCTTGGAGCAGTCCGGCGCTCTTCTACGCCAACTGAAAATGCTACCGGTGGACGAAGAAGCCTGGCTGGTCAGCAGGGTGAACGAGACCGCCGCACCCTACGACCATTCGCTTTGCGCCCATCGGCTATTCGAAGAACGAGCGCAGCAGACTCCGCTTAACGTGGCATTGGACGACGGCACGAACTTGATCACTTACGCCGACGCGAATCAGCGCGCCAACCGCTTGGCATGGTACCTGCACTCGCGCAAAATGGGGCCGGAAGACCGCTTAGCCATTTGCATGGACCGAAGCGCCGAGTCGGTGATTGCAGTACTGGCGACGCTGAAGGCCGGTGCGGCCTTCCTTCCGCTGGACCCGGACCTTCCGTCGGGACGGCTGCAGACAATGTTGGAGGATGCGCAACCCAGACTGGTGTTGTGCCAGACGCCTCACGCTTCCAAGCTTGCGGCAGACGGGCGGACCGTTCTCGACCTGGACCGGTGCTCGCACGACATCGCACAGCAACCGGCCGGCAATCTGCCCGACCTGGCAACGGCAGCCAACGCGGCATACGCCATCTACACGTCCGGCTCAACGGGAACGCCGAAAGCGGTGGTGATGACTCATCGATCTCTCGTGAATCACACGCTGGCAATATCCCGGGTATTTGGAATCTCGGGCGCCGACAGGCGGCTGCAGTTCGCGGCGATCGGATCCGACGTGTTTGTCGCGGAAGTATTCAACTACCTCTGCTCTGGCGCGTCGCTGGTGTTTGGCGCGAAGCGCGATAGGCAATCGGTGGGAGAGTTCCTGCGGTTACTCGAAGAACAGCGCATCACCATTACCGGAGTGGCCAGCACTTGGTGGAACGAGTGGGTCGTGGCACTATCTTCCGGCGCCTTTGGCCTACCTCCGTCTCTGCGTGCGGTGATCGTGGGCATGGAGCGCGTTGACCCCACCACGTTCGCAACTTGGAAACGAGTCACTGACAAAAGCGTGCGGTGGTTCAACATTTACGGGCCGACGGAGAGCCTGACGACCACGATCTATGAGGCTGGTTCGTCTGCCTGGGAGAACGGACCCTTCGTGCCCATCGGTAAGCCGATTGACAACGTGCGGACTTACGTTTTGGACAACGCCGGAGACCTGGTTCCTATGGGTATCGCCGGCGAACTGTACGTGGGTGGTGACGGAGTCGCGCGGGGCTACTGGAATGCGCCGGAGCTAACGGCGCAGAGGTTTCTTCCGGACCGATACGGCAGAAACGCGTCCGGCAGACTGTATCGGACGGGCGATCTGGTGTTTCGTCTGCCCGATGGCAATCTCGTCTTCGTGGGGCGAGTGGACCGGCAGATCAAGGTCCGCGGCTTCCGCGTAGAACCGGAAGAGATTGAAGCAGCGCTGGCGGAACACCCCGCGGCAAGGCAATGCGCGGTGATTCTCGACGCCGAAGGAAAACTGGCCGCGTACTTGACGACACACGATGGGACCGCACCCACGCTGGAACAGTTGCGATCGCATTTGTCCCGGCGTCTACCGGCGCACATGATGGCGGCGGCATTCTTCCTGTTGCCGGAAATGCCCCGAACACCAAGCGGCAAGATCGACCTGCTAGCCCTATCGAAGGGCGACGCCACGCAACTGCGGCCCAATGCCAGTTCTGTGGCGCCGTCCACGTCCAGCGAAAAACGGCTAGCCGCACTTTGGCAAGAAGCCCTGGGAAGCACGTTGCCGATCGGCGTATCGGACGATTTCTTTAAGTTGGGCGGCGACAGCTTGCGGGCCACTATTCTCATAACGCTGATTCACGCCGGGTTCGGCAAAGAGGTATCCCTCGGCGACCTCCTGCGAGCCCCAACAGTTGCCGAACTGGCGCTGCTATTGGCCGGCGATGAGCCTGCGGCGGGGAGCGCGGCCACGCAGAGCGACTCCATGCTCGCGTTGCGTTCACGTGGTGCGCGTGTCCCGTTCTTTGGCATTCCGGCTGCGGGCTTCGACCCGCTTTGTTTCCGGCAACTGGCGCTGCATTTAGGCGACGACCAACCCTTCTTTGCTTTGGACAATCCGGTTTGGGCGGAAGGCAGGATGCGAACGATTGAGGAACTGGCCACGCGGGCGTGCAAACTGATCCGAGATGTCCAGCCTACAGGGCCGTACGTCCTGGGGGGGTATTGTTTCGGCGGCGTGGTGGCATTCGAGACCGCTCGCCAGCTGATGTCGGCCGGGCAGAAGGTTCAGTTGGTGGCATTGTTTGACACCGCCAGGCCGGGGTATCCAAAACTCATCTGGAACCCGGCTCATCTCTGGCGACGGATGAGGGAACCTCGATGCGCCGCGAGCATGGCCGCATCACTGGAACCAAGATCGGCACTGGCACACCTGGTCTTCGGCGGCACACTGATCAAACGGAGAGCGATTGCCCAACTCAATCGCGCCATCGGGCGGAGGGGCGTTGCCCCGCTCGCAGTGGCGGAAACCGATGTTTACGGACTGATGGGGCGGTCGGCGAGCATGTATGTGCCGGGTCCGATCGGTATTCCGGTTGTGCAGTTCATCGCGGAGGATGAGCCGATGACTACTCGCGTGCTGGATGATCCACGGTTGGCTTGGCGGGAGCTCTGTCAGGGAGGTTTCCACGTCCATCATTTGCCCGGCACACATAACTCGGCTTTGTTGCGCCAGTATGCGGAGCAAGCAGCGGCCGCGTTGAATGAGTTACTAGTCCCGGCGAACGCTATTTAACGCATTGCCTATAGTTGTTCCTCAACAAGGTATTGCTCAAACTTCCCGTCGGGCAGGACGTAGGTGCTGAGCACGACCGTCTTCTTGGCAAACTCCGCACGATAGCTGCGGTAGATCATGCCGCCACGCAGGCCTTCCCTGCCCGGCTTGACCGACTTCAAGGAGCCCAACTTTCCCAACGAGGACTTCAGGTCGGCCAGGGCCGTTTGGGTGAAGTACGAGTTGGCGTTGTCCGTGAAGAGGCTGCGATTGATCTTGCCCTTCTGCAGGCCGGCCAGAATGGCCTTGGCCTGTTGGGTGTTCTTCTCCGAAGGCACGTTGCTTTCGGCTGCGAAGAGGAGGGCTCCTATCTGCCGGGAGAGCGACCCGATGAGACTGATGCCGTCCTGATTCGAGAGCAGGACGACCGCGGCGCCGCGTGTGGGAAACAAGGTATTCGAGGCCAGGAAGCCCGACACCTCGCCGCCATGCGAAACCGTGGGAACGTCATTCATCTCTCCCAGTTGCAGGCCGAGAGCGTAGTGGGTGAGGTCGCCGTTCGCCAGACGCATCTCATGCGTAAACTGAGAGTAGGAATCGGCCGACAGAAACCGCTTCTCGAGAAGTGCAATGTCCCACTTGGCCAGGTCGGACGCCGTCATGCAGAGTTCGCCGGCAGCGAAGTACCAGCCGTTCGCTTCGCGTGCCACGGCACGCGCCGGCCCCAATCCGTAGCGCGTATAGGCTTGCGCATCGTTCGGGCTCGCCGCCGAACAATCGGCGGCGGATGCCATGCTGAGCGAATCGAAGAAGGTCTGTTTTAGATATGTCACCAGCGGTATGCCTGAGACCTTCTCGAAGATCTCGCCCGCAAGGACGTAGTTCGTATTGCTGTATTGCCACCGCGTGCCGGGATCGAAGTTCAGCGGCTTCCTGGCCCAGGCATCCAGAATTGCCTGCGCGGTGGTGGGCTTGGTCCAAGCGGGAATGATGTAATCCTGCGGCGCGTAGTCCTCATAGCCGGCGGTGTGGGTGAGCAACTGGCGAATGGAGACCTCATTGGCACGGGTCAAATCAGGAAAGTACCTCGCGACTTTGTCGTCGAGCGACAACTTGCCTTGTTGCTGAAGCATCAACAACGCGGCCGCGGTGAATTCTTTGCTGACGGAACCGATGGCGTAGCGGGTCTGCGCATCGGCCGGACGATGGGGGTCGATGCTGGCGTTGCCGAAGGCCTTTGCAAGCACGAGCTTTCCGTCCCGGACAATGGCCACGGAGACACTGGGCGCACCGCTCTGCTTTAGCGCAGCCTCCACTTTGGCGGTGATCTTACTATCGAGGTCCGCGGTGGATTGAGCCGGAACGAAGACCGGCAGAAAGGCCAGCGAGGCAACCAGAACCGGGTACGGCAGTCGCATAATCCCTTTTCTCGTTCGAAGTCGCAGTATAGCTTGTGGAGGGCCGCTGAGACGTCGCGGGGATTGAGACTCAGCGGGGGGATCGCTGGAGGAAGGGCCGGGTGTGCCGGCCCTAACTTTGTTGACGTGCGTGGTTCTTATTGGAGCGGCAGTTCGCCCTCTTGCGGAATGACCTCTTCCGAATCGGGAAGTACGGAGGCGGCCGCAACCTGATCGCCCTCTTCCATGCGAACCAACCGGACACCCTGGGTAGATCGCCCGGCTTGCCGAATCTCACTGGATTCAAGGCGGATGATCTTGCCGTCCTTGGTGATGATCATCAAATCGGTGCTTTCCTTGACCGACAGGACGCCGACCACTTTGCCGACCTTCGGCGTGGTCTTCATGTTGATGACACCCTTGCGGCCGCGAGCCGTGAGCCGGTAATCGGACAGTAGCGTGCGCTTGCCGAAGCCGTTCTGCGAGATGGACAAAATGAGCCCATCCTTCTCGACCACTTCCAGACCCACCAGGTAATCGCCCTCTTCCAGGTCCATCGCGCGGACACCGCGAGCCTGGCGGCCCATCGCGCGAACCTCCTGCTCATTGAAGCGGATAGCCATGCCCTCATAGGATCCAAGGAAGATGAAGTTGTCGCCGTTGGTGATTTTGGCGCCGAGCAACTCATCGCCCTCGTCGAGGCCGATCGCGATGATGCCACGCGAGAGTGGATTATCGAACTCCGTGAGTTCGCACTTCTTGATGACGCCCTTCTTGGTTACCATGACGATGAACTTGTCAGGGATGAACTCCTTCACAGCCAGGAATGCTTTCACATCCTCGTCGGGTTGAAGAGCAATCAGGCCGGAGACGTGCTTGCCCTTGCCGGTAGTTCCGGCGTCGGGCAGTTCGTAGATTTTGATCCAGTACACCCTGCCCTTACTGGTGAACAGCAGCAGCGAGTCATGCGTGGAGGCGACCACCAGGTGCTCCACGACATCTTCGGACCGCGTACCCATTCCGATGCGGCCCTTGCCGCCACGAGTCTGACGCCGGTAGGTGTCGACCGCCGTGCGCTTCAAATAGCCGCCGCGTGACACCGTGACGGCCATGTCTTCGACCTGGACCAGATCCTCAAGTCGAATCTCGCCGGTGTCCTCGATAATCTGCGTGCGGCGCTCGTCGCCGAAGTCCTTCTGAACTTCCTTCAGTTCCTTGACGACGACGGCCTTCAGAACCTTCTCCGAACCAAGGATTTCCAGGTATCCGCCGATCAAACGCTGTATTTCGGCTAGTTCGTCGAGAATCTTCTGACGCTCCATGCCGGTGAGGCGCTGCAACTGGAGTTCGATGATGGCCTGCGCCTGTCGTTCGGTGAAGTCAAACCGGGCGATCAAGCCTTCGCGCGCTTCCTTAGGTGAGCCGGCGGCGCGAATCAGAGTAATGATGGCATCCAGGTTATCGAGTGCCTTCTGGAAGCCGACCAGCAGATGCTCACGATCGCGCGCTTTGCGCAACAGGAAATCGGTGCGACGGCGCACGACATCCAGGCGATGGTCGATGAAGCGCTTGATGGTGTCGATCAGGCCGAGCTCGCGCGGCTGCCCGTTGACAATGGAAAGCATGATGACGCCGAAGTTGATCTGCATCTGCGTCTGCTTGTAGAGATTGTTCAGGATCACTTCGGCCTGCTCGCCACGCTTCAGGTCGAATACGATGCGCATACCGTCGCGATCGCTTTCATCGCGGACATCGGAAATGCCTTCAATCTTCTTGTCCTGGATCAGCGAAGCGGCGTGCTCGATGAGCCGGGCCTTGTTCACCTGGAAAGGAATTTCCGTTACGACGATCGACTCGCGGTCCTTACCCAGTTTCTCAGTCGCTGCCTTGGCGCGAAGTTTGAGGCTGCCGCGGCCGCGCGTGAAGTAGTCGATGATGCCCTGACGCCCCAGGAGAAATCCGCCGGTGGGGAAATCCGGGCCCGGAACCATCTCGATGATCTTCGCTAGCGGTGTATGCGGGTCCTCGATCAAGGCGATGGTTGCGTTGATAATCTCGTCGAGATTGTGGGGCGGAATGTTGGTCGCCATGCCGACGGCGATGCCCGATGAGCCGTTGATGAGAAGATTGGGCGCGCGTGTCGGCAGAACCTCCGGTTCCACTTCGCTGTCGTCATAGTTGGCACGGAAATCGACTGTTTCCTTGTCGATGTCTTCCAGCAGCGTAGCGGCGATTTTCGAGAGCCGCGCCTCGGTGTACCGCATCGCCGCCGGCGGGTCGCCATCCACTGAACCGAAGTTGCCCTGACCATCGATAAGCGGGTAGCGCAAAGAGAAGTCCTGCGCCATGCGGACCAACGCATCGTACACCGGCGCGTCGCCGTGCGGGTGGAACTTGCCCAGCACTTCGCCGACAATCTTGGCGCATTTACGAGGCGGCCGGTTAAAGTGCAACCCCATCTCATGCAAGCCGTAGAGGATGCGCCGGTGAACCGGCTTGAGACCATCCCGCACGTCGGGTAACGCGCGCCCTATGATTACGCTCATGGCGTAATCGAGGTACGACGTCTTCATCTCGTCTTCGATGTTGATGGGAATGATGTTTTTGTTATCGGACGGGAACAGCGGCCCACCGCCTCCCGCGCCGCCATTACTGGGGGGAACAGCGGGTGGTTGGGAGGGAACTATCGGTCCTTCTTGATCTGCCAAATGGAACTCCTAGCCAGGGTTGAATCTGTTCACGCAAGTCATTGTAAATGCGGGAACTTACTTGAAATCTTTTGCGCCTACTATTGTATCAAGAAGCGCGCATTGGCTGTACGCGATCGGGGACCTTTTATGGCGGCTATATCCGCTCTTTATGGCGGGTGAGACGACCGATTTTCTGACGCTTCATAACCTTCATCAAATCAGCAATTTCGGTACACTAAGAACAAGAC
>JBAUOG010001107.1:0-1705 GCA_049579625.1 Bryobacteraceae bacterium | reverse complement strand
CTCAATAACATCACTCATATAAAGGAAACCCTCGAATGACCGACACCGAAAACGTGAAAGATACTCTCAAGTCCGACGGCAAGGAAACAGCGCGACACCCACTGGGTTGCGAAGACGCTGGCCACGGCGCGAACTGGCCGGATCCGTGTCCGCTTCCCGATTCCTTGCTCGCGGTCGATCCCTTCAAACTTGACCTCGTTCCGGAAAAATTGTGCCCCTGGGTCGCTGATGTCACCGAACGCATGCAATGCCCGGCCGATTTCGTGGCAGTCAGCCTGATCACTGGTCTCGGAAGTTTGCTCGGCCGTAAGGTCGTCATCCGCCCACAGGCCGAGAATGATTGGCAAGAGTGCGCAAACATGTGGGCGCTAATAATTGGTCGCCCGGGTGTGCTCAAAAGCCCGGCCATGGAAGAGGCATTGCGGCCGTTGAAGGCACTTTCCGCGAAGGCCGAAGAAGCATTCAAGAAAGCGAGCCTCAGGTACGAGGTGGCGGCGAACGTCGCAAAGCTGCGTGCGCAGGAAAACTCGAAGAAGGCGGTCAAACTTCTGCAACAGGATCCTGCTGCAGACATAGGTTATTTGATTAACCCTGAAGATCAAGCCGCGGAACCCACTTTGCGGCGCTACATCGCTAACGACACAAGCGTCGCATCCCTTGGGATGCTTCTGCAACAGAATCCGAATGGCCTGCTGGTCTTCCGCGATGAGCTTGTGTCGCTTCTCGCCTACCTGGATGAGGAACAGAACGCCTCCGACCGTGGATTTTATCTCACCGCATGGGCCGGCAACAGTAGCTACACCTTCGACCGGATTGGTCGCGGTCTACATTTGCATATCGACGGGTTATGCCTGTCGCTGCTGGGCAGCACGCAGCAGGCTAAGATTTCACGATATTTGTCCCGAGCCGTTCGCGGTGGTCGCGGCGACGACGGGCTTATTCAACGCTTTGGCCTCTTGGTCTGGCCCGACGTTTCTTCCGAATGGATCCATGTCGACCGATGGCCTGACAAGGATGCGCAAACTGCCGCATTTAAGGTGTTCGACGATCTTGAAAATCTCGACTGGCATGGCATCGCCGCGAAGCGCGATCGTGGTGCGGACGGAGACGAGGAAGGGTTGCCACACCTCCGCTTCGAACCAGACGCAATTGATCGGTTTGTCGAATGGCGCACTGAATGGGAAAAGCGGCTACGCAGCGGCAATCTGCAGCCCGCGCTGGAATCGCATCTGGCTAAATATCGCAAGCTAGTGCCCGGACTGGCATTAATCTTCCACCTTGTTGATGTGCGAACCGGTTTAGTCGGGCTAACTGAGCTCGAGCGCGCCCTGGGTTGGGCAAAATATCTGGAGACGCACGCACGCCGCGCGTATGGCAGCGTGACGGGTGTTTCGGTAACTACGGCTAAGGCTCTCATCGCCAAGATCCGTTCTGGTGGTCTTAAATCCGAGTTTCACTCTCATGAGGCCTGGCGTCCGGGCTGGGCTAAGCTGGATGACCCCGAGGCCGTCCGGGCCGCCCTCGGTATGCTGGTGAATTACGACTGGCTAAAGGTGCGCAAGTTTGAAACCGCAGGGCGTCCGGCTTTCATCTACGCCGCCAATCCGAAGATTTTTAATGGCTGAAAACCTCTCCGCCCACTAGCTGCAAAAACTGCAAAAACCATCTCGAAACCCTTTTTGCAGTTTTTGCCGCGGCCTGGTGA
>JBAUOG010001106.1:0-2557 GCA_049579625.1 Bryobacteraceae bacterium | reverse complement strand
TGATGCACGGCCTTGGTTTGCCAGCGGCCTCAAAGACGCCGGTTTGCCGGACGGACATATCCCCACGGCCTTGTTGTTCTTCAGCATCGGGGTGGAAGCGGGACATTTCCTTTTCATCGGCTTCGTCTTGTCGGTGTCCGCACTCATGTTCCGTGCCGCCGCAAAACTCACGCCCGTTAACCAGGAACGATCAGCTATCATTCAACTTCTACCCCCTATGCCATCGGCGCCGTGGCGATGTTCTGGGTCATTCAACGCATAGCCGCCTTTTGAAAAACCAACCGAGGAGAAAACATGAACAATTACGCGCGGATTCCACTAGCAGCCCTGCTGCTGTCCGGATTGGCGCTTGCCCAAGTGGGAAAACCCCCAGCGGCCAAGATCCAGGAAACCACCAACGTCATCAACGACTGCGTGAAGCGATGCACCAGCTTCAAGCGCAGTGTCAGGCTTAAGGCCAAGGGTGCCGCTCCCAACCTTCAGCAGAACGCGGACCAGCTCGAACAGGCCATGAACAAAGTAGGCGACTCCTGGAATCGGGACCACGACCCGCAGAAAACACGTGCTTTCGTCACGGCAGCGATTTCGGTTGGCCAGACGATCAATAGGTATATGACCACGTTTAAGGGTGACGCCGATCTGGCGAACCAGTGGGTAGCTGTGCGGGCCGAACTAAATCGCTTGTCGCAGACCTTCGGCTTACCTCCGATCCGTTGGTGAATCCTGGCTTAAGATCAAGTGTGCGGCTGTCCCTATTGAGCTGCCTACTCGTCGTGACGTGGCTGCTTCCGGTCACGCATGCGCAGCCGCGCAAGACGGACAGCAGCCCGATGGCCTCCGTCAGAGGAGGCCAGTTACGAGGGACGCTGAACGGAACAACAGCCGTCTTTCAGGGCGTCCCGTATGCGGCGCCTCCGATTGGTTCACTGCGGTGGCGCGAACCACTGCCCCCGCAGCCATGGTCTGGAATCCGTGATGCAACGAAGCCTGGCAATGCTTGCGTTCAGAACGTTGCCGGACTCGATGCCTTCATCGCGCCTTTAGCTGCGACGTATGGCGCGAGCTACAACTTCGAGCCTGTTTCGTCCTCGGAGGATTGTCTGTACCTGAACGTCTGGTCGCCGAATTGGCCAAACAAGGGCGTGCTGCCGGTCATGGTATGGCTCCATGGAGGCAGCAACCGGATCGGGAGCGGCGCACAGAGCACCTATGCCGGCGAGTCTCTCGCTTCTCACGGCGTGGTCATCGTCACCATCAACTACCGTTTGGGCGTGCTGGGCTTCTTCAGCCACCCTGAGCTTACTAAGGAGTCACCACACCACAGCTCCGGGAACTATGGCCTGTTGGATCAGCTTGCAGCACTTCGCTGGGTGCGGGAGAACATCGCGGGGTTCGGTGGCGACCCACGAAATGTCACGCTCTTTGGTGAGTCTGCCGGCTCCATCGATGCGGGCACACTTGCCGCGTCGCCGCTTGCGACGGGACTCTTTCGGCGCGTGATCCTCGAGAGTGGGCCGCCCTTTGGCCTGGGAGCTGCGCACACGCTTCAGCAAGCGGAGGCCGTCGGAACCGCTATAGGCAAGGCTGCTCCCGGACACGCGACTTCAACTCTCGAGAACCTGCGCAGTCTGCCGGCTACTCAGGTTGTCGAACTCGCGAGCCAGACCATCAAGACGCAGTTCAAAGGATACGACCCCTTGGCACAACTCGTGGATGGTTGGGTTCTTCCGCAAGCTACATCGAAAGCATTCGGGTCGGGAACCATCCAGAAGGTGGATCTCCTGGTTGGACTGAATGGCCGCGAGCTGAGTGCGTTCCGTGTCGGCGCCGCGATGGCCGCCAGGCAAAACCCTACACCGGAAAAAGGCGGAAGCTCAGGTGACGCCGTTAAGAAGCTCGCGGACACGGCACGCCCGCTCTATGGTGGCTGGACTAACGCCGCCATTGGCATGTACATGGCTGAGATGTTGATTCATCGCGACGCAGCTATCGACGGTGCCAGCAACGACATGTTGATGGCCTGTCCAATCGGGGCGGTGGCCGCCCTCGCAAGCAACGCCGGGCAGAGGGTCTATGTCTATAAATTCGATCGCTCGATTCCGGGCAAAGGAGAAGCCGATCTCGGAGCGTTTCACGGTCTTGAGGTGCCTTATGTCTTCAATTCCTTCGATGACAGGAGCTGGAGATGGCTACCTTTCTCGGAAGTCGATCACAAGCTCTCACATCTGATCGAGGTTTACTGGACGAACTTCGCGAAGAGGGGAGATCCCAATGCGGCCGGTCTCCCTTCCTGGTCTCCCTGGCAGAGTTCCGGGGAGCCTTACCTTGAGTTCAATCAAGACGGGAGCGCGACGGCTCGAGGGGATTTTGCTCCTCCTTTTTGTCATCTCTCAGCGGATCGCCTCAGGCAGCAGCTGGCAGGAAATTGAAGCTTTATCTTTCGTTGCAATTCTTCGCCTGTTGTTCAAAGAAATGAGAAACTGGGTCTGAGAGCGCAATCGCTCCTTTCACCCATGTTCTGGGCCGCGCCGAAAAGCCTGTCACAGCGCTAGAAGAT
>JBAUOG010001105.1:0-3285 GCA_049579625.1 Bryobacteraceae bacterium | reverse complement strand
CCAGATGGCGGTCCACATTCCGCTCTCGCCCGAAGCGCAGATTGAAGCATCGACACTGATGCTGGCCTCGAACAATATTCTGTCGCCTGCGCATGGTGCGCCGATCGCCATTCCGACTCAGGACATGGTGCTCGGTCTTTACTACCTCACCAAAATGCGCCCGAACACCAAGGGCGCCGGGCGTACGTTCGCTTCCATCGACGACGTGCTGATCGCATTGGAAATGGGTGAAGTGGAAACGCTCACGCCCATCAAGCTGCGCTACACCGGCCGTGTGATCGACCTGACCAAGGCGTTCGATAGCCAGAACGTTATGCACACTGAGCCCATTGAGTTCGCCAAGCAGTACATGGAGACAACCGTGGGCCGCGTCATTCTGAACGACGTGTTGCCGAAGCAGATGCCGTTCGTGAACGGCCTTCTTAAGAAGAAGGGCCTCGCCCAGTTGGTTCAGTTCTGTTACTTGAAGTTTGGTCTCCAGGTCACCGTGCAGATGCTGGACGAAGTGAAGCGGCTCGGCTTCCTTTACGCGACTCGTTCCGGTATTTCCATCGGCATCGACGACATGGTGGTCCCTGAAGAGAAGGCTGCCCTCGTCAAAGAAGCTGAGCGGCAGGTCATCGAAGTTACGCAGCAGTACCAGGACGGCGCCATCACCCAGTCGGAGCGCTACAACAAGATCATCGAAATCTGGTCGAAAGTCACCGAAGCGGTCTCGGACAAAATGTTCAAGACCATGGAGGAAGACGATCGCACCGGCCGTGTCCTCAACCCGATTTACATCATGGCTGATTCCGGCGCTCGCGGATCGAAGCAGCAGATCCGCCAGCTTTCCGGTATGCGCGGCCTGATGGCCAAGCCGTCGGGCGAAATTATCGAGTCGCCCATTACCGCGAACTTCCGCGAAGGCCTGACCGTGCTGCAGTACTTCATCTCGACGCACGGCGCTCGTAAGGGTCTGGCGGATACGGCTTTGAAGACGGCCGATTCCGGTTACCTGACGCGCCGCCTTTGCGACGTCGCCCAGGACGTCATCATCACCGAAACCGATTGCGGTACGGCTGATGGCATTTACGTCGAGCCGATTATCGAATCGGGCGAGATCATCGAGCCGTTGCGCGACCGCATTGTTGGCCGCGTTGCGCTGGAAGATCAGCTTGACTACGAGACCAACATCATCGTCAAGGTGAACCAGGAGATAACGGAAGAACTCGCCAGCGCGATCCAGGCTGCCGGTATCGAGCGCGTGAAGATCCGTTCGGTTCTCACCTGCGAATCCAAACGCGGTGTCTGCCAACTCTGCTACGGCCGCAACCTTGCTACTGGCCGGATGGTCGAGCGGGGCGAAGCGGTCGGCATCATCTCGGCGCAGTCCATCGGAGAGCCCGGAACGCAGCTGACCATGCGTACGTTCCACATCGGCGGCGCGGCGACTCGAGTCAGCGAACAATCTACGCAGGACGCGAAGTCGGATGGCTTCGCGAAGTTCATCGGCATTAACGCTGTCCGTAACAAGCGCGGCGAGTTGATCGCTATGAACCGCAATGGAATCCTCGCCATCGTTGATGATAAGCAGCGCGAACGAGAGCGCTACCAGGTTGTCTACGGCGCGAAGATCAATGTCGAAGAGGGCGCACCGGTCAAGGCGAATAAGATTCTCCTTGAATGGGACCCCTACACCTTCTCCATCCTGACGGAAGTCAGCGGCGCGGTCCATTTTAAGGATCTTGTCGACGGCATCACGACTCAGGAACAGGTGGACGAAATTACCGGCAACATGCAGGTGGTTGTCACCGATTCGCCTGACGAGAAGCGTATGCCAACTGTTATCGTACGGCCGGGAGGCGGAACCCGCGCGGATGAGAAACGCTACCTCATGCCGACCCACGCCCACTTAATGGTGACGGACGGCGAAGAAGTACACGCGGGAGACGTCATCGCCAAGATTCCTCGCGCTACGACAAAGACTAAGGACATCACGGGCGGTTTGCCTCGCGTGGTGGAACTGTTCGAAGCGCGCAAGCCGCGTGAGACGGCCGTTATCGCTGAGATCAACGGCAACGTGAAGTACGGCGAAGTAACCAAGGGCCAACGCAAACTGTACATCGTTGGCGATGATGGAACACAAAAGGAATACTCAATTCCTCGCGGTGTCCACATCAACGTGCAGGAAGGCGAGCGGGTGAAGTCGGGCGATCCTTTGATGGACGGACCGCGCAATCCGCACGACATTCTTGCCGTGCTTGGCGAGAAGGAACTGCAGAAGTACCTCGTCAACGAAATCCAGGAAGTCTACCGTCTGCAGGGCGTCAACATCAACGACAAGCACCTTGAAGTGATCTCGCGCCAGATGATGCGTTGGATCAAGGTAGAGGACATCGGCGATACGGAATTCCTGCCGGAAGAAGTGGTGGACAAGTTCCGCTTCCGCGAAGAGAACCAGCGGGTAATCGAGTCGGGCGGCGCGGCGGCAACGGGTAAGCCTCTGCTGCTCGGTATTACCAAGGCCTCTCTTTCGACCGATTCGTTCATCTCGGCGGCGAGCTTCCAGGAGACAACGCGTGTGTTGACCGAAGCCGCTATCAACGGTAAGGTTGACTATCTCCGTGGTCTCAAGGAGAACGTCATCATGGGCCGCCTGATTCCTGCCGGTACTGGCATGGAATACTACCGGCGAGTGAAGATTGCCGGTGAAGATGTGGTTGAGGAAGAGCCGGCGCCCGATCAAGACCTGTCCCTCAGCGACACATTGGCCGACTACAACGATGAAACCCCCGGTATCTACACCGGCGGACTAAGCGAAGACGCTGCTCCGATTGAAGAAGTCAGCACAGCCGAAGAAATCTAAGCGGGAAAAACAAAACGATATGAGGGTGGCGTCTTTAGGACGCCGCCCTTTTTTATGAAAAGATCAATCACGTTAGGAGCTTGGCCCAGCGCTTCCAGGGTCTCAAGATCGAGTACTCGGGAGTCGCCGTGGGCCCTGCTTTCCTTACCGCCAGTAACTGACGCCGCACCAGACGCCTGATGGCGCCTTGCGTCCCGCTCTTGGAAAGGCCGGTCGCCTCAGCAAGAGCCTGATAGCTCAGCGCCACTCGATTACGCTCACGACCCTTGGATCTGCCCCAGATCAGAACGTAAACCAGGAAACTTGATGCGCTGTGGTCATGTCCGACCAAGTCGCGCATCAGAGTGTTGAATACGTACTCGTCGACTCCAACCTTATTTTCCATAGCTATATTTATTGAGACTATAGCAACAGGTGCCAGATTGCGCCGGCGCCGC
>JBAUOG010001104.1:0-3700 GCA_049579625.1 Bryobacteraceae bacterium | reverse complement strand
GGCAGTGTTACCCTATTATGGGTACGCTCGGCAGGATCGAAAAGACAAGCCGAGGATGCCGATTTCGGCCAAACTGGTGGCCAGCCTGCTCGAAACGGCCGGCGCAAACCGGGTTCTGGCGCTCGATCTGCACGCAGCTCAGATTCAGGGATTCTTCGATATTCCGGTGGATCACCTGTTCGCGGCGCCAGTGATGATCGAGTATTTTGAAGCACATCACAAACATGAAGAGCTCATTGTGGTGTCGCCGGACGCGGGTGGCGTGGAACGAGCCAGGGCGTTCGCGAAGCGTTTGAATGCGCCGCTGGCAATTATTGATAAGCGGCGTACGGAAGTGAACGTGGCCGAGGTGATGAATATCATCGGCGACGTTGAAGGAAAGCATTGCCTGGTGGTGGACGATTTGGTTGATACCGCTGGGACGCTGGTGAATGGCGTGGACGCGCTGTTGAGCCAGGGAGCCACTAAGGTGACGGCCTGCGCGACACATGCGGTGTTGTCGGGTCCGGCGGTAGATCGCATCAAGGCATCCAAGCTGGAAGAGTTGGTGGTCACCAATTCGATTCCGCTGAAGGCCGAAGCGGCTGCATGCGGCAAGATCCGCCGGTTGTCGGTGGCATCGTTGTTGGGCCGGGCGATCCAATCGATCCATGAGGGTGGTTCGGTGAGCACGCTGTTCGTTTGATGGGTTCGTGAGTTTTCGGCGGCGGGATTATCCGCCGCATCTCGGCATGTGGCCGGGATTTGGCATGCAGTAAGCGGTGAGGCGGCTTCGGCCCCTGCCGTAATTTAAGTCGGGGTCCGCGGCTCGGAAAGTGGTTGCAGGCTGGCGTCCTGGCGATGAGGTGATAAATGAGGAAGGAAATTACGATCGCCGCTGAATCACGTGATTCGCGCGGCAAGAATGAGGCGCGCCGCCTACGCGTGAAGGGCTCCATGCCCGCGGTAGTGTATGGCGGCGAGACGGGTGCGGTGGCAGTGGCCGTCAATCCCAAAGAAGTGGCCCGGATCTTGAATAGCAGGGCCGGCCACAACACGATTTTCAATCTCAGCGTCGCGGGCGGGGAAACCACGCCCGTCATGATCATCGACTGGCAATTCGATCCCATCAAGGATTCGTTGCTGCACGTCGACCTGAAGCGCATCGATCTCACCAAGCGCATTACGGTCAAAGTGCCGGTGGTGACATTCGGCGACCCGAAGGGTGTGAAGCTGGAAGGCGGCATCCATGAGATCGTGACGCGCGAAATCGAGATCGAGTGCCTGCCGGACGAGATTCCGGAGCAGTTCGACGTCAACGTTGCAGAGGTTGGACTCAACCAGTCGATCCGAGCCTCAGAGATTCCGCTTTCGGGATCGATGAAGCTTCTCAGCCCGGCCGACGCGGTTATCTCGCATGTTGTCGCCCTGCGCGCCGAAGTGGTCGAAGAGGCGGCTGTGGTGGCCGAAGTTACTTCGGCTGAGCCTGAAGTCATCAAGAAGGGCAAGAAGGAAGAGGGCGGCGAAGTGGCAGCACCAGCAGCGCCGGCACCGAAGAAGAAGTAAGGGCTTCACTGCCCGCCTTCGATGTCCGATCTGCCTGTTTCCTCCGAGTCCTCCGAAGACGAGATGCCGGCAGATCCGGCCAACCGGGTCTACTGCGTGGTGGGGCTGGGGAATCCCGGCAGTCGCTACGAGCACACGCCGCATAACATCGGCTTTGCGGTGGTGGAGGAGTTAGCGAGACGCCACGGGATCCGGACGGCCCAGAATGAAGGAATCGCGACTACGGGCAGCGGGCAGGTTCGGGGACGCTCTATTTTGCTTGTCAAGCCGCAGACGTTCATGAATAACTCCGGGGGTAGCGTTCGGGCGGTCCTGAAATCGCACAACCTGGGGAACAAGGATCTGGTGGTAGTTCACGACGAGATCGATCTGCCGTGGACTGGTCTCCGGATCAGGAAAAAGGGTTCAGCGGCCGGGCACAACGGTGTCCGGTCCTTGATCGCCGCGATACATACCGACTGGTTTACTCGAGTGCGGGTGGGTATACGCCCGAACCACGAGATTGACGATGCGGCGGTTTACGTGCTTGCTCCCTGGGAGCGGGCTATGAGGGACGAGGTGGACGAGATGGTCGGCTATGCCGCCGATGCTGTCGAGTTCATCATTGCCGAAGGCGCCATTAAGGCCATGACGAGATTTAATCGTCGCGCCCGGGGCTTACAAGAAGAGGAAGAATGAGAATCTACGAAGAGCTATTCATCGTTCGACCGGATGCCACAGAAGAAGAAGTGGAGCCGGTGATCGAACAGTTGAAAGGTATCATCACCCAAAGCGGTGGTACCGTCGACAAGGCTGAAAAATGGGGCATGCGGCGGCTTGCTTACCGCGTGTTGAAGTACAACGAAGGGCAGTACATTCTGCTGCAATTCACGGCCAAAGCGGATACGGTGAAAGAGATTGAGCGCCGTCTGCGCGTTGCCGATGTGGTGATTAAGTTCATCACAGTTCGCATTGACGAGAAGCTGAAGCGAATCGAAAAACGTAAGAAGGCCCGCGAGAAGCGTGCCGCGCGGAAGCCTATACCGACGATCGTGCCGGCGCAAGCCGCCGGGCCGGGCCCCGCGATTCCAGCACCTCCCGTGCCGCATGCTGAACCGGGTGTGCCGATCCCGGGCGCTCCGACCGAACCAGCGCATAGTGAACCCAAGGAAGGAGCATAGAAATATATGGCAGAGCAAAGAGGCGGCCGCCCGATCGCGGCCTCACAGCGTCCGACCGGTGGTGACAAGGCGATTGCAACCGGCAAGAAACAGTATTTCCGGCGCAAGAAGGTTTGCCGGTTTTGCGTCGAGAAAATCGACGACATCAATTACAAAGACGTGCGAATGCTTTCGAGCTTCGTCTCGGAGCGCGGCAAGATTACTCCTCGCCGCATCTCCGGCGTATGCACGCCCCACCAGAAACGTTTAAGCGAAGCGATCAAGCAGGCGCGGAACATCGCCCTGATTCCGTTCGCGTCCCGGATGTAAGGAGGCAGAACGATATGCAAGTGATCCTTAGAGAAGACGTAGAGAAACTCGGCCACCGTGGCTCAATCGTTAAAGTGACAGACGGGTACGCCCGCAACTTCCTGCTTCCCCGTAAGCTTGCGGTTCCCGCAACGGAATCGAACAAGAAGATTGTCGAGCAAGAGCGCGAAGCCTATCTGCGGCGCGAGGCGAAGGTGAAAGCCGATGCCGAGGACCTGGCGAAGCTGCTTGCCGGGACCACGCTCACATTCAAGCACCGCGTTGGTGAAAACGACCAGCTGTTTGGCTCAGTGACCGCGAAGGATGTCGTGGAAGCGCTGGACAAGCAGAAGTTCACGATTGACCGCCGGAAGGTGATCCTGGAAGAACCCATCAAGACGCTCGGCGACCACAAGGTGACCCTCCGGCTGCATCGCGAAGTGTCCACTGAAATCGCAGTCGTGGTTGAAAAAGAGGACTAGCCCCTCAGCCTCGCGCAATCACCAATTTGTATTTTACGAGGCAGGCTTCGGCCTGCCTTTTCAATTGGTCACGGCTGAGTGTCATCCGCTTGCTTACACGCGCGGTTGCTCTGAAAACAGGTGTTGTTGATCTGGGGACAGGCTCGCTGTGTCCACGCGGCGACGGGCTTCGGTGACGCGATACGGAGATGTGTGCGCGCCTTGGGACACAGGTGCCTGTCCCCG
>JBAUOG010001103.1:0-41962 GCA_049579625.1 Bryobacteraceae bacterium | reverse complement strand
GGATTGACCTGCATCGCGCCACGGCAGGAACCAGAATAAGCCAAGAAGAATAGGGGGATGGGTTGCGCTATTCGACCATCAGGAACCGTTAACGGACCCTCCACCGTTACTGCGGTGGTGCAACCCCCGAAACAGCACGTCCCCTTGTTATCCGTATACTGACGAAACGCCATCGTTATGAGGCATCTTCAGCAGCGAGCACGCCGGCATCGGACGCGCATCGTCCCGCTTGTATTGTTGTGTCTCCTGGCGTTTGCCCCTGAGGCCTCGCTCTCCACCTCAGTCCCTGCGGCGAACGAGTGCCGGATGAGCTGTTGCAAAGGCAAGGCTCAAGCAAAGTCCTGTTGTCAGCGGCGAGGTCACGCTGCCATCAGCAAGCCCGGCCCTCTCGCCTGGCGAGGTTTGCCCGGTTGCTTCGCTGATTATGGTAAAGCGCCGTCGGCTCCTGCCCCGACTCTGTTCAGCATTAAACCGTCACACAATCGGACCTTCATCTCGACGTCCGGCCGGCACGAACCTTGGTCTCCGTTCAAACCGGGGCCACCGCGTCCCAATTTCGCGCTGCGCTCTTGCAGTGGCCTCCTCCTTCTTCTTCCTCCATCCGACAAGGCGTCTTTGAAGCGCCGGACGCGATCGTTCATACGAAGCAAGGCGGAATCTTAGTCTGTTCGCGATTCTTGCTCGACCCTGCCTGCAGTCAAGTCGCAATTCTTTGGCGGCAAGCTGACGACATCTGCCGACTGGTATGATCTGTGGAAGACGAATGTCGCGGCGGCCGACATTGACCCGGCACATGCTATGGTGTGCGGCATCCCTCATATTGTTCGGTGGACTATTGGCGAACTCCGGAGCCGCGGGGTGTTCGATCTTCAAGGCCAGATCTTGCCCGGATGGAATGCCGTCGCCGCTTTTAGTCGTGACCCGACCATCGTCACCAAAGGGAGGATGGGTGGGTGTCGGCACAATTAACTTTGAGGGCTCTCGATGAGGCGGTTGAGGCAAGGACGTTAGCGAATCGTCCGGCTTTTCCTCCGCAAACGCTGGCTTTTTCGGGGCAAACGTTCTTTTGGCCTCGCCACCTGCCTCAGAAGCGACACATATTCCACGGAATCGGTGCCGAAAAAGGAGATTCCGATTTAAATCCCGGTACGGCGAGGAGCGTGCGTGTCTTTGTCTCGCGCCGATCGCTAAGACACGGATTGACCGTTTTCGGGATGACAGTTTTCGGCCCCGGTCTCGCGCGTTCAATCTTCGGCTGCGCCAAATTCAGTCAGCATCTATAGGAAATGACAAGGAGAACACGATGCGGAAGACAGTAATTACGAGTTCGTTCTTTCTGCTCATCCAGTTATTTGTGGGTGCGTCGGCATTGTCTGTGGCCGGGCAGGAACCTGAGGGCCAGATTCTGAGGCCGAAGCCCTGGCCGCTCCTGCCTAATTATGAATCCCTGGATGATTTCGCTCGCGGCTATTTTCCGCGGGCGGTCTACGATGCGGCTCGGGCTCAAACGGGGTTCGACATTCTCGAAATTACCTACGCCAGCGACGGGCTCCCTGTGCGTGGAATGTTAATCAGGCCAAAAGCACCGGGCGCTCGAAAATGGCCGGCGATCATATTCAACCGTGGAGGCAACGGCCAACTCGGGAGTATCACGGACAATGGCCTGCCTTGCGGCCGCGCAAACACGTCGTGCCTCGACGTCGTTGATCTTTACCAGTTCGCCAAGGCTGGCTTTGTGGTCATCGCGTCCGACTACCGCTACCAAGGCGCCACCGTAAAACGCGATGAGTGGGGCGGAGTTGAAGTCGACGATGTTCTAAATCTTGTGCCGGCACTGAAGTCGCTCGACTTCGTGGACCCCGAGCGGCTATACATGCTCGGTCTGTCGCGAGGCGGCACCATGGCCTATCTTGCGATCAAACGAGGTATACCCGTCAAGGCCGCCGCCGTCATCGGCGGAGTCTCAGACTTGAAAGCATGGGTGGACGCGAGGCCTGATATGGGCATTGTGAACGGGAATGAGTACGTCGACGGCTTTGCTAAGATTTGGCCGGACTATGAGCACCGCGCCGAGGAACACTATCGAGCTCGGTCGGCCATCTATTGGGCCGACCAGATCAACGTGCCTGTTCTCATCCTCCACAGCCGGACCGACAAACTTGTTCCGGTGACTCAAGCTCTCCGAATGGCAGAAGCACTTCAGGAAAAGAACAAGGTGTACGCCCTTCATATTTACGATCGCGACGGCCATGCCTTGCCGCAGAATCGCGACGACCGCGATCGCATGATCATCGATTGGTTCAACCGAGCTAGCCAGGGCAACCAATAATCAAGGACTCATTCGGCGGTGGAAAGCCTCCCTTGTAGCGCGCTGGTCTTCTCCACTTCCTCACGCAGGCTACTTCGGCCTTTCGGCCGTCCTCTTCGGCTTCTTGACCGTCAAAAGGTTCTTCGTATTCCGAATCGCACCTGAACGGGTTCGACGGGGTGGAAAACGTCTGTGAATGCCGCGTCGGCTGTTGGCGTAATTCGGGAGGTATAGGCGTAGTCAATGTCGTGATCGCTGCGGTTCAGCAGATTCAACGCTTCGACGACGAAGGTCCATTTTGGGGTAATTCGATAACGGACCTCCGCATTGAGCAAAACCGTTGCGCGTGAGCGATAAATTGCGTCGGATGTCAAATCGCGTGGGCCAAAGGCGCGCAGGCGCAAACTCGCCGAGAAGCGTTTGTAATCGTGCATCGTGATGCCCGATGAAACCACCCAACTAACCGCTTCCGGTACGTGCTTGCCACCCGGGCTGTTCGGCGCAGCATCAGCCGCGTCGATGTCGGTAAAAAAAGCTCTGGAATCCGCAAGGTCAAAATCAAAAGCCCAATGTTCCAACGGCGTGTAGTAGTTCGCCCATTCGATGCCATATCGGTTGCTATGCGAAGCGGAAGCAACTGTCGCTCCGGTATCGCCATCCTGCTGCAGTTCGGAAGCACTATGGAGATACCAGAGTGAAAACGTGCTTTGCAAATGGGAGACGGCCGAAGTGCGCACGCCGATTTCCGCCCCCTCGGTTGGGACGAGGAGGGGGATTCTCGAGGCGGCCGTGGGAAACGGATAGTCCGGCGAAATCGGTTGCACCGTTTGCGTTGCGCCGCGGGCATCATTACTGTGAAAACTGGATCCGGCCTGTACATAGAACTCAGTCTTGGACCACGGGCCGAAAATCAAACTCGCTTTGGGTTCGGGCAGGAACTTGGTGGCCGTGCCGGAATTGGCGGCTGCAAAGTCGACCACCGGAGCGCCAGGTAACTCGGTGGCGACATAACTGGGAGTCAAGTTGGTGACGTCGACATGTCCCACGTCGCCGCGCAAGGCCAGGACCGAACGGAATTTCTCCGCCCACTGGATGTCATTTTCCACATAAAAACCGGCCATCGTGTCAGTAAATTTATTCAAATCTGTGCCCGCGGGCATGACCGCCACAAGGTTCGGATTGGTATTGCATGCGTCGATGGGTTCGGCATTGCATGCGTTGCTATCATTCTTATCCGTGCGTACGCGATTTTCCGTCCTGTAAAGGCCGTTTTGGACCCAATCGTTGCGGATCTGCAGTCCGAACGTGTTTTCCACCTTGCGGCCGAACCACTGGCTGAAAATCGAGTGGTGTGCGTCCAGCCCAAACACCCAGCGACTGTCCTGCTGTTCGAACTGATCACCCTTGATGGGGTCATCCAGGTAGTACGTGAAATCGGAAAACAAATCGAGGTCGTAATAAAAACCGTAGACCGTGATCTTCGTCATCGATTTGGCGCGTTGGCGGCGCCATTCAGCCTGCAGACTGTAACGCTGTGAATTGCCCCCGTCTGTCGGGTTCAGTGCGCCGAAGAAACCGACGAGGGGCGTCGCTGTAACAGGGATCTGATCGCTCGAGTTCCACTTGCCGTGGTAACCGCGGGCCGTAATGCTGAGGCCATTGGCGGCGTCGCCCCGGCTGTAGGTTAGCAGGCCGTTGAATTTGGCATAACTATCCGGATGCGTCCATGGGCCATCATCGTAATAGGCTTCTCCCCCATACAGCAAATTGCCCGAACCGAGCTTTTGCGATACGCCGAAAACGGCCCGCTCATAGCCATACATGCCAACTTCCACCTGGAAGAAGTTCTCTGGCAGAGTCTTGAAGAATTCCAGATGGGCCGATCCGACTGAGCCATAGTTGCCGACGTCGGCGTAATAGGGACCCTTCTCGTAATTCAACCGCTGCACAAACTCTGGGATGACGGTGTTCATGTCCGCGTACCCCTCGCCGTGCGCGTGCGACGGTAGGTTAAGCGGCATATCGTCGAGGAAAATGGCGAAATCTGTGCCGTGGTCGAGATTGAAGCCGCGTAGAAAATACTGGTTGGCCTTACCGCCGCCGGCGTGTTGAGTGATGATCATGCCAGGAATCGTCTCCAAAACTTCTCCCGAACGACGAATCGGACGATCCTCGATTTCCTTCGCGCCCACCGTTCCCTGGGTGGCGGAGTCGGCAATACCGACAAGGTCATCCTCCCGGCCCTGCACGTTTACGGTGGTGCTGACGGAGCCCACCGCCAGAGAGATGCGGAGCGGGGCGGGTGCCTCGGTACTCCCGATGGTGACGGGGATTTCTTTGGTTTCAAACTCCGCATGAGATACCACGAGTCGATAATCACCTGCCGGGAGTCCAGAAATAGTGAAAGAGCCAGTCGTATCCGACTGGGTCGTTGTCACTACAGTACCGTTCGCGCTTTGAACCTTCACGGTCGCCCCGCCAATCGGCGCGCCAGACGTGTCAACGATCGTTCCCGTTTGCTGAGGGGCCTCGGCGCCTCGCGCGAGCGGCCTCGAACAGAGAACCAGTAACGTGATTACCAGTGACCGGATTAGCATAGAAGCCTATCGTGCTACGAAATTTAAGGACGTGCTAATCAAGTTTGAGGGTAGCACGAATGTCAATAACGTGCTACGTTAGTGGGGACCCACTTGGGACTGGCTTTTTCGCGAGACTGGATTTTGCCTCGGAGTCTGTACGGAAGCCAACGCGTCATTTGTGAAGGATGGCCGGTTGTAGATATCGGCTGGATTGACCTGCATCGCGCCACGGCAGGAACCAGAATAAGCCAAGAAGAATAGGGGGATGGGTTGCGCTATTCGACCATCAGGAAGCGTTAACGGACCCTCCACCGTTACTGCGGTGGTGCAACCCCCGAAACAGCAAGGGAGTCATACCAAAGCGGCGCTCAAATGCCCTCGATAGTTGGGTGGCGGATAGATAGCCGACTTTCGGGGCAATCTCCTTGAGTGACATGCCCGCCGCCAGATAAACGCCAGCTTGATCGAGCCGCAAGGTCTCGACGAAGCGTGCCGGCGTCATGCCAGTGCTACGGGTGAAATGTCTTTGGAGCGTACGCTCGGACATTGAAACGCGCGCTGCAAGCCTCCGCACATCCAACGGCCCAGCCAAATTCTCGCGAATCCAGTCAATCAAATCGGTGAACGGCGCGGCCGCGTGACTTTGGGCGCTCAACACGGGACTGAATTGAGATTGGTACCCGGGTCGGCGCGCATACAAGACAAGGCGCTTGGCGATGGCGTTGGCGACGGCTTCTCCCAAGTCCGAAGCGACCATCGCCAGACTCATGTCTATTCCGGTGGTGACTCCGGCCGATGTCCACAGCCGGCCATCGTTCACAAATGACGCGTTAGCGTCCACATGGGCGTCAGGGCAGAGTTCCGCCAGCTCCGAACAAGCCGACCAGTGCGTGGCGACCCGTTTGCCGCTCAGCAGGGCGACGTGCGCCAAGACGAATGCGCCCGTGCAGACGGAGCCGTATCGGCGCGCTTTCCTGCTTGTCTGGACGGCCCATTTAAGAACCGATTCGTCGGCCGCCAGCATCTGCAGTCCAGTCCTGTCGCCTCCTGCGATCAATAAGGTATCGATCGCACGCGGCGGCAGTGTAATCAGCGGTTTGGTGACAAGTGCCACCGCGCTGCTTGTCTGGATCGTGCCGCCTTTGGCGGAAAGAATATGAACGTTGTAGCGCGCTTGCTCTGAAACATCGTTGCCTGCCTGGAACACCATTGCGGGTCCGGTGACATCGAGCACTTGGCAGCCGGAAAAAGCGAGTATGGCGACATCGAGAGGCTTCGCCGTTGGCGGATATTGTCGCGCCATTGTCATTTACGCGATCCGATCCTCTACTCTATCGTGGGTTATGTCAAGTGATTGGTAGAAAGCGTGGCCTTTTCTTCAGGGTTCAATCCAGGATAAATATGCGGAGATGCCATATGAATATTCACGCAATACCTCGTCCGCAGGTGATCCATGCTGTAGCGCTCGCGGCGATGAGCGCGTCGGTACTGATGTGGGCGAGCGGGGTTTCGGCCCAGACCGCTGCGCAGGGGGCAACGCCAGCCGATGCGAAGGCGACTATCGTCACAGCACAGATGGCCTGCGCGCGCCTGTCAGGAAAACCCATCGGCGGAGCAACGCTGACGACGGTTGTCGTCAAGGCGAATGGGGCAGCGCCGACTTACTGCAAGGTCAACGGCACAATCGCGCCTTCTCTGAACTTTGAAATCCGTCTGCCGGACGCTTGGAACGGCAAGCTCTACTATGGGGGAGGCGGGGGTTACGACGGATCGATTCCGCCGTTAAGCGTACCCGCGCTCACTGCAGGTTACGCAGAAGTCGTCAGCGATGCTGGGCACCAGGATAAAGGAGGAATGTCCGCCGCCTTTGCATTTAACGATACCTTTGCCGCCCAGCTCTTCGGCAGCCTCTCTGTACCAACGGTCATGTCCACCGCCCTTAAAGTCGTGACCGCGGCTTATGGTGCGCAGCCAACCAGCTCCTATTTCGAAGGCTGCTCCAATGGGGGACGTGAGGCGTTGATAGCTGTGCAGCGAAACCCGAATCTCTTTGATGGTGTCATTGCGCGCGCACCCGGTTACAACTGGGTGGGCTTCATGGGCGCGTTCAACCGGACCGCCAAGGCATTGGCTGCTCCCGGCGGCGCGTTCAGTCCTGCCAAGACTGCGCTGCTGGCCAAGCACGTGCGCGATGTCTGCGACGGGCTTGACGGTATTACGGACGGCATTGTCGCCAATCCTGCGGCTTGTACGGCAAAGATCTTGAACTTGGGAGCTTTGCGCTGTGTGGGCGGCGCCGATACGGGCGACACCTGCCTTTCCGATGCGCAACTCGCCGTCGTCAAAGCATGGACGACTGACGCAATATTCGCAGGCAGCAGCACCTACCGTAGTAAAGGATACAACCTTACGGGGAACGAGGATGATCCAATGGGCTTTGGAATCTGGGTTTCCGGCAATGGAGATGTCAGCAAGGCCGGTCAGTACTTGTTTCAAGACACCACCGTCAAGTACTACCTTGCGCGAGATCCCAAGGCTGACTCGCTTAAGTACTCTCCTTGGGACCGGAATCAGAGCGCACTCTATGCCTTGGCTGCGCTCAATGACGCGACGCAAACCGATATTCGTCCGTTCATCAAAGCGGGCGGCAAGTTGATTGTCTGGCACGGAGGCTCCGATGCAGCCCTCAGCGTCAACTCGACCATCGAGTACATGACGAACATGGAGAAATCCGTCGGCGCAGAAAACGCCGCTGCATCAACTCGATTCTACGTGGCGCCAGGGGTCGATCACTGCGAAGGCGGAGTAGGTGCGGACAAGTCCGACCCCCTAACAGCGCTGGACCAATGGGTGACTAAGGGCGTAGCTCCGGCCACCTTGACTGCACAAAAGCTGGATGCGAACGGCGCTGTAATTCTCACTTTGCCGTTGTGCCAGTATCCGCAGTACCCCCGCTACATCGGACCAGCCAATAGTGCTGCAGATGCCAAGTTGGCATCGAGCTACACCTGCACGTCACCCGGCGTGGCATCGAAGTAGAGATGCATGGGGCGGAGCATCTTATTTCAGCCTGGATGCGAATGTTGGTCGTTCGATCAAATAAATGAACGATTGTAATATGCGATACATGTCAAGCCACTGCGAGTTACAAACAGGACGGCTGCTTACGCGAAAAAGGATGTGCGTCATGGACGAGAATGACATTTCCCGACGTTCCCTTGCCAAGGTAATTACTCCGGCATTAGCTGCATCAGCTTTCTTCAAGCCTGCCATTGCTCAGGAAAAGCGCTCTACACCTGCACAGTCCGAAGGTTACGCCGATGTTGCAGCTCATGCTGGATCGCGCCTACAAATTGGTATGCTCCTATATCCTGGTCTGAGCGCGCTCGATCTCGTAGGACCGCACCCGTTCTTTGCCGAATTGTCAAATAGTCAAGTTCATTTGCTCTGGAAGGACCTGAATCCGGTCGCCTGTTCACTCGGCTACAGCATTGTTCCGACTACATCTATCAAGGATTGTCCCCGCGATCTTGATGTCTTGTTTGTACCGGGCGGTACGTCGGGCACAATCGCAATGATGAACGACGACGGGATTTTGTCGTTCCTCGCTGATCGAGGCAGTCGAGCCCGTTACGTCACGAGTGTCTGCACCGGGTCGCTGGTCCTTGGCGTCGCTGGACTCTTGAACGGCTACGATGCGACATGCCATTGGAGATTTCGCGACCTGCTCCCTCTGGTCGGGGCGAGGCCGATCGAGGAACGCGTGGTTATCGATCGCAATCGGATAACGGGTGGTGGTGTGACCGCCGGAATCGATTTCGGGCTGGTGCTTGCATCGCGCCTTCGCGGTCGTCAGGCGGCTGAAGTCTTGCAGCTCTACAACGAATACGATCCGCACCCCCCATTTGCAGCAGGGACACCAGCAATTGCCCCTTCCGCAACGAAGGCTGCTGTCTATAGCGGACTGACCACTGTGTACGAACAGGCTCGTGAGGTTGCTGGGCATGCGCACAAAGCTCGGCATCCGGGCTAAGGCCCGAGGTGAGCTATGGTCGTTCCTTGGCGACCTGATGGTGCGGCAGACTCAATTTGACCGGCAAAGAGGAGAGCCGCTTCCCGGCAAGGTGCCCAAAGCCCTTGTGTATAACGCCCACGACTGCGCATGGCTTCGGTGATTACGCTTTTCAGGTATGGCAAATTCGACTCGAAATAGCGATACGCCGGCCACGCAAACCACGTGAGTGAGAAGTCGCCGATGCTGAGACAAACCGCGGCGCCGGAGGAATCGCTGAGTCCCGGTCGCTCAGCGCCGCCCGACAGCAGCGGCCCCACCTTGCGAACTAGCGCGAAGGGAAATTTACTTCTTGGGAGGCTCGGCGCTCTGTGCGGTAGCAGCCGGACCGGTGGTGACAGGAGCCGCGGCGGGAACTCCGTTTGCGTAGGCTGGCGCGGACGAGAGTGCCGGCGTGGGTTTCTTCACCTCTGTCCCGATGGGTTTGCCGTCGATGGCCGTCGCTACCGCCATGTTGGGCGGCGGCAAGCTTCCGGCGGGCGGATTCGTAGTGACGATCGGATTGCGGCTGTTTTCATCCAAGAATGTGAATAGGAACAACAGGCTCAAAAACAGGAAGGCCGCGCAGAAGATGACGGCGTTGATCGGCTTATCGTGGAGCAGGTGCATGAAGATCAGACCGACCAGGAAGGCCTTGATGGTGGCCACGGTGACCGCGACAACGATGTTGCCCGCGCCGAAATCGATATAGGAAACACCAACCGTAATTACGGTTAGCGTCAGCAGCGCGATAAGAGTGAATAGGTAGGTGCGCGGCGCTTTGGCATCGTGATCGTCGTGGCTGGCGGCGTGTGTTTGCTCGACCAGTGTTGCAGTATGTTCGCTCATGAAAAAGTCCTTCGTCTATATGCCTGGGCGCTACTTAATGAGGTACAGCAAGGGGAAGAGATAAATCCAGATCAGATCGACCAAATGCCAGTACAGGCCGACCAAGTCGACCGGGGTGTAGTAATTGCTGGTGAAGTCGCCCCGGCCGGAACGCATAGTGATCCATATCAACACGAAAACGCCGACCAGAATATGGAACCCATGGAGCCCCGTCATCATGAAGTAGAAACTGAAGAAGATGAACTGGTGGCCCGTGGGGTCTTCTTTATAAGCAAAGTAATGGCCCGGTAATAGGCCGTGTTCGAACTTAGCCGAATACTCAAAATACTTCACAACCAGGAAGATGCAAGCGCACGTGATGGTCGCGATGAGATACCGGACCAACTCCTTCCGGTTGTTGGTACGCGCTTTGTGTACGGCCATCACCATGGTGAAGCTACTTATCAGCAGGACCACGGTGTTCAACGCGCCGAGCGGCTTACTCAGGTGTTCGTGAGCGAGGAGAAAGGCTTCCGGAAATCGGGACTGCATCAAGGTAAAGCCCGCGAATAAACCGCCGAACATCAGAATTTCTGTGGCAAGGAACAGCCACATACCGATCTTGCTGGTGTCGAACTGCTGTTCCTTCGTGGCGAAGTGGTGCTGGAGCGTGGGATCGTGATGATCGTGCACGGCTACCGCGTGCGGATCATGCCCGTCGATTGGTTGAGATAGTGAGCTCATTCGGTGAGTAGTCCCTAGTGTTTGGTAACCGGCGAAAAATCGTACGGGCCGTGGGTTGCGATGGGTTGCCCCTCGAAGTTGAACGGAATCGGCGGCGAATCAGCCAGCCACTCCATGGTCTTGCCGCCCCAGGGATTCTTAGGCGCATCGGCAGGCTTGCGGAGAGAGGCAAGCAGGTAGAAGAGTGTCAGGAAAAGGCCTGATGCCAGGATCCAGGAGCCGACCGTGGAGAATGCGTGCATTGGCTGGTACTGGTCAAGGTAGTTGTAATAACGGCGGGGCATGCCCTGGCCGCCCATGATGAACTGCGGGAAGAACGTCCAATTGAAACCGATGAACACAATCACGGCGCCAATCTGACCGAGCCGCTCGTTGTACATCCGGCCCGTCATCTTCGGCCACCAGTAATGAAGACCGCCCAGGAAGGCGATCACGGTGCCGCCCATCATGACGTAGTGGAAGTGAGCCACCACAAAATAGGTGTCGGTGAGGTGAACGTCAGTGGAGAGGGCGCCGAGGAAGATGCCCGTCAAGCCGCCAATACCAAAGAGAAGCAAAAAGGCGATGGCGTAGAGCATGGGCGTCTCAAGCGAAATGGACCCGCGCCACATGGTGGCCAGCCAGTTGAACACCTTGATACCCGAAGGAATGGCGACCAGGAACGTCAGGGCTGAAAACACCACCACCGCCAGCTGCGACTCGCCCGCGACGAACATGTGGTGACCCCAAACGAGGAAGCCGATCAGGGCAATGGCGACGCTTGAAAAGGCGATCATGCGATAGCCGAAAATCGTCTTGCGCGAGAAGACCGGAATGATCTCGCTGATGATGGCCATTCCGGGCAGAATCATGATGTAGACGGCCGGGTGTGAGTAGAACCAGAAGAAGTGCTGGAAGAGGACCGGGTCGCCGCCGAGGCGGGCATCGAAAATGCCAATGTTGAATACGCGTTCCATCAACATGAGGACCAGCGTGATCGCCAGCACGGGGGTGGCGAGAACCTGAATTAGCGCGGTGGAATAGATGCCCCAGCAAAACAGCGGCATGTCGAACCAGCCCATGCCCGGGGCGCGAAGCTTGTGGATGGTGGCGATGAAGTTGATGCCGGTGAAGATGGACGAGAAGCCGAGGACGAACACCGCCATGGTCATGAGTCCAACCGGACCATCCGTGGTGGTGCTGTATGGCGTATAAAAGGTCCAGCCGGTATCGACCCCGCCTAGCACCAGCGCACTGAGGGCCATCACTGCACCGGTCACATAGATGTAGTAACTGAAGAGGTTCAGCCGTGGGAAAGCGACATCTTTCGCACCTAACATCAGCGGCAGCACAAAATTGCCCATCGCGGCTGGGATCGACGGAATGATGAACAAGAACACCATGATGGCGCCATGTAATGTAAACGCCTTGTTGTAAGTTTCGGCGCTCATTAGCACATGCCCGAAGATGACGTGCTTCGGGTTAAGGAGAGAGAGGCGAACCAGCAGCGCGAAAATGCCGCCCAGAAAGAAGGCGAACGAGATGGAGGCCAGGTACATTATGCCGAGCCGTTTGTGGTCAACGGTTGTGAGCCAGCTTTTGAGCCCCTTCGGCTCGACTAAATAGCTGGCATGATGGGGCTCGGTCCCGTGCGCACTAGGTGCTGAAATTACGTCTGCCATGGTTAACCTTTTCTACTTTAGCGTCTTGATATACGCAATTAATGCATTCACTTCGCGGTCGCGAAGCAAGCCTTGGAACACGGGCATGACGTTGTCATACCCCTTTACGACCTTCGCCCCAGGCACCAGGATTGACTCGCGAACGTAGTTCTCATCGGCCATCACGCTGCTACCGTCGGAGAGCGGCTGCATGGTGCCGTAAACGCCTTTCCAACTTGGGCCAGTGCCCCTTGTCCCGTCGGTGGAATGGCAGGTAGCGCAACCCTTGGTCTGATAGAGTAGAGCGCCCATTTGCGGTAGAGGCATACTCGGATCGACGCCACCGGTCTCCAGCCACTTGTCATAATCCTTCGGAGTATCAACGTAAATCGTCGCAGCCATGTCGGAGTGCCCTTTTCCGCAGTACTCGGCACATTCGACGTGATGTTTGCCCGGAACGGTGGGCGTGAACCATACCTCCGTGTAGCGATTCGGCAAGATATCGTGTTTCACGCGCATGTCAGGCACGAAGAAGTCGTGGATGACATCCTGCGAGGACATGATGAACTTGACTGGCTTCCCGAGCGGTATATGCAGTTCATTGATGGCGCGATTTCCGTCGGGATACTCAAAAGTCCAATTCCACTTCTGGGCAGTAATCTGAATTTCGGTGGCGTCACCGGGCGGAACGGACGCCGCGAGGTAACCCTTGAAGCCCCAGAAGAAAATCATGATGACCAGGAACAATGGAATGATGGTCCAGGTGATCTCCAAGGTCGTGTTATGAGTGGTGTGGGGCGTGACATCGCCGGGTTTGTGGCGCCAGCGGATCGCCGAATAAATCGCCAATCCGGCAATCAATAAAAAGAAAAACAGACTAAGCCAGATCAGGAACATATACAGCCCGTCGACTTGCGACGCATATGCTGACCCCTGAGGCGGAAGAACGAGTGATCTAATCCATTCCATGTTGAAATTGCTCTCTCATCGAAGCGTCGTGCGGCACACTTTGGCCGTCAAACGCTGAACCCACAACCCACACAAACCGTACGCCCCGCAACTCACTAACACTGTTGCCGGTGGCTAAGCCCATCCCCTGACTAATGCGACAACAGCAGCCGGGCGCGCTGGCGCTCTGCCCGCAGCATTCGGCGCACAAAAAAGAACATCAAGAACACACAAACAATCCCGCCCGCGCGCATGAAGTTCGTGGCAAACAACGTATAAGAGCGCGCTTTGGGGTCGTAATGAAAGCAGTACAGCAGCAATCGATCCACGCTGAAGGCGAATTTGTCGTTGCTCGCCTCGGTTAAGGCCAGCCGCACGTCGCGGGATTTGAACTTAATACCGTACAGATAACGCGAGATGACCCCAGCCGGAGTGAGGATGAAGATTACCGCGGCGTGGGCAAACTGCTGGCTTGGCTCATCCCAGCGGTAATGGTCGCCCAGTTGCTCAGCCAGCTTCTTGGCGTTGCCGTGATAATCGGTCATGAAGTGCCAGCCCGGCGCCGGCCTGTCGTAACTGGTCAGGTACACTGCTTTCTTCTTCACCGCCAGGTCGAACGTCTCGCTCGGATTGATGCTAATGGTCACCACGTTAAACTGTTCGCCCGGCGTCCACGGAATCTGCCGCAACATTTCGACCTGCCCGTTCAACACCAGGTTGCATAGCATCGGGCAGGTGTAATACACAAGGTTCAGGATTACCGGCTTGCCCTTGTCAAAAAAGTTCGCGAGCGGTTCCGGATAACCCCTTTCATTCGTAAACTCAAGGTTGAGGTCAACCTTCTTACCGACCTCTTCATCCACTCTCACGCCCTGCAGTTCGTACGGGGTCGGCTGCTCCGCGAACATCGTGGAAGCGGTAACACCAACCACCAGGGCTGCCAAACCGACCAGCCGAGCGAATCTAGTTGCCTGCGGGAGAGTTACTGTTACTGCCATTCGTAGCCTTCGCCGGATTTGCCGCCGCCGGAACGGGCTTACCAGTTGCATCGCCGGGGGGGCCCGAGCCTGCGTTCGGGTTTTTCACCGGATAACTTTTCTGCTCGTACTTTAGTTTTCCTTCGGCCGATTCTTTCGCAATCAGCTCCATCGCACGCCGAATCGGGATCCGAACGACGCCTTGGGCCTTATCCACGACCTTATAGGAGTTCAGGGCTTCGTCTTCGTTGCTATGAAGATTCTTCAAATCCTCTGCCACCGACGCGCCGACCTTCTCCTCGTACTGCTGCTTGGTGTAGTCAAAGTAGGCGCGAACACCCATAATCACTGCAATCAAGGCAATAACCGTCGCCAGCGTGAGACCGGCGATGAGGCCGGCCCGGGGCTCCTGCTTGTCGTAACCGGTCTCCACCTGGATCTCGTCCGGGATCGGAACGTCGGGTTCTATGTGCTCGTTTGGGTCCATAACTCTACCGATTGACTCGCAACTTACATATTCTTAAAAGCCAGCGAACGCTCCAGGCGAACGTCGCCGACCGGGATCATGGCTGTCTTGCGCAGACGCAACCAGAAGCCGAACGCGAACGTGCCTCCAACCGCGAGCAGCGTGGTCAGATCGAGCCAGTGTGGCGAGAGGCCCTGCGGGTGGAGCACCGGCATCACCATCCAGTACACATCCACATAGCAAATGAACAAGAGCCAAGTCGCCGCCAGTGTCAGGATCGGGATACTTCGTTTCGCGGCGCGCGCCAACAACAGAAAGAACGGAAAAATGAAATGGCCGACCACCAGCACGAGACTGATATAGAGCCAGCTTCCCTGCATCCGGTTATAGAAAAAGACGGTTTCTTCCGGCAGGTTGGCATACCAGATCAGCATGTACTGGCTGAAGGCGATATAGGTCCAAAACACGGTCAAAGCGAACATCCACTTGCCCAGATCGTGCAAGTGCTCCACCGTGATGGTGTGCGTCAAATAGCCGTTTCGCCGAAGGCCAATACAAATCAGCGTCATGGATGCCATGAAGGCCAGCGCGCCACCGGCAAGACAGTAGACGCCCCACATCGTGGAGTACCAATGCGGCTGCAGGGACATTACCCAGTCATCCGCCGCGAGGGAAACAGTGAGGAACAAGAGCAGTAAGCCAGGAGCGCTCAGACTTTCGGCTTTGAGGATATTCAAAACAGAGCCAGACCGGTCCATGTCAACCGACCGCTTGTAGATGCCCAGGCTGAAGAAACACCAAATCGCGAAGTAGGCAATGACGCGGGCGAAGAAGAATGGGTAGCCGAAGTATGTTGCACGGCCTTCCAGGATTTCGTCACCCCTGACGATGTTCGGATGCGACCACTTATAGAGATCGCCGAGACCAAAGATGATTGGGACAAAGAGCAATGCGGCCCAGACCATGCCGACGCTTATGTTTTCCATGAAGCGCCGAACCGTGACGCTCCAAACCGAGCCGGTCAGGTACTGGACCTTCACGAAGAAAAGAGAGCCGGCGGTGATGACCAGGAAGTAAAAGAACGACGCTAAATACGAGAAGAAGAATTGCTGCCGGTCAACAAACAGCCCGGCGATGGAGAGTATCCAGCCCAACGCGGCGATGCCGACGAGGATGTTGCGACCCCTCTGCCACGCTGAGTCCGGCAGGTAGTAGCTATCGTGATTTGATTGCTCGTGTTCCATTGTTAGTCGCTCGTCATTTAGTGAAGTTCAGACCGCAGGTCTTGGGGCACGTCTTCGATGGTTCCGTGCGACGCCCGCTGCAAAGCGCGGACGTAGGCAATGATCGCCCAGCGGTCGCTCGCCGTAATCTGGTAGCGATACGCCGGCATTGACCGGCGGCCGTGCGTGATCACATCGAAAAAGTCTCCATCGACGAATGCCATAACCCGATCGTCAACCAGGCTTGACGCAATCCAGGTTGCCGTCCTTACACCCACAATGCCCTTCCCGTTCGCCAACCGGCCATGACACGGCTGACAGTAGGTGTTGAACCGCATCTGGCCCAGTTCCAGGACCTCCGGCGTTATCTTCAGGGGATTGGCCGTAATGTAATTCCCGTTTGATACACCGGTGAAGAAGACCTCGTCGGAGCCTTCAAACTGGCCACGCGGAATGGTACCGGCGATGGGACGGCGCTCCGATCGTCCGTCGGCGAAGGCAGGAAAATCTGCGGGTGACTGCGGCTGAAATTTCGGCTGCTGGCGCATGTCGTTAAAGATCTGGATTTGTGGCTCACGCGAGGTCGAGCCAGCGCACGACGTGACCGAGAGCATGCCAGCCAATGCCAGAGCGCCCGCAGCACTGCGCAGCCAGACTTGCCCACCGTTCTTGATAGTTGAACGCATCATTAGTTCTCCACCACCTCAACCATGCGAGCGCCGGCTGATTGAAGCACTTTGGTGCATTCCTGGGGATCGAAGCGCGGGTCTTCGGCCTCGATGGCGAGCACGAAGGCATCGTCGTTGATCCGTTCCGCGTTGCTGTAGTTAAAGATCGGGTGATAGAGCTGAGGCAGTTTGTTCCACAGGCCAAACATTCCAAAAACAGAGGCGAAGGCCGAGAGCAAAATGGTGACCTCAAACATAATCGGCACCGAGAACGTGACGTCGAACGGCGGCTTGCCACCGATCGTCAGACGATAGCTAATGGAACTGGCCCACCAGATAAAGGTTGTCGCTATGGTTGTGCCGGTGAGGCCGCAGCAGACAACAAACCAGCCCAGCCTCGATTGGCGAGCGCCCAACGCTTCGTCGATCCCATGAACGGGGAAGGGTGTATATGCCTCAAGCTTGGAGTAGCCTTGCCGGCGGATCTTCTCGATGGCGTGCACCAAATCGCGGTCGTCGTCGAACGTGCCCACCGCGCCGTAGAAGCTGCCTTCCAGTTGCTTTTGTGATCCGAGGAATCCCATTTGATTTTGCTCTCCTCCCCTTAGTGATGCGCCTTGCTGGTAGCCATCATGCCCTTTACTTCCGAGAGCGCAATCATGGGCAGGAAGCGCACGAACAACAGGAACAGGGTTAGGAACAGCCCGAACGTTCCCACTAACGTCATGATGTCGATGATGGTTGGCCGGAAGTATCCCCAGGACGACGGCAGGAAGTCACGGTGCAGCGAAGTGGCAATAATGACGAAGCGCTCGAACCACATCCCGATGTTAGTCGTGATGGAGATCACAAACATGATCGGAATGCTGACCCGGATCTTCTTAAACCAGTACAACTGTGGGATGACGACGTTGCAGGTGATCATCGTCCAATAAGCCCACCAATAGGGCCCCAGCGCGCGGTTGATAAAGGTGAACTTCTCATACGGGTTGCCGCTATACCAGGCGATGAAGAATTCGGTAGCGTAGGCGTAACCGACGATAGAGCCCGTCGCGAGAATGATCTTATTCATATTCTCGAGGTGCTTCATCGTGATCAAGTTTTCCAGGTGCAGTAGCCAGCGGCTGATCAGGAGCAGCGTCATCACCATGGCGAATCCCGAGAAGATGGCGCCGGCGACGAAGTAGGGCGGGAAGATGGTGGTGTGCCAGCCCGGCAGGACAGAGGCCGCGAAGTCGAAGCTAACGATGGTGTGAACGGAAAGCACCAGCGGCGTTGAGATGCCAGCCAGGATCATGTAGGCCTTTTCGTAATGTCGCCAGTGGGTGGCGGATCCTCGCCAGCCAAGGGACATCAGGCCGAAGACGGTCTTGCGAATCGGACTGATCGCACGATCGCGAAGAGTGGCGAGATCCGGAACGAGCCCCGTATACCAGAAGAGCAGTGACACCGTTCCGTACGTTGTGACCGCAAACACGTCCCATTCGAGAGGGCTGCGATAGTTCTGCCACATGTTGAGGTACGTGTTGGGGATCGGGAATAGCCAGTAGATAGCGCGCCAGGGCCGGCCGGTGTGGAAGAGCGGGAAAATGGCCGCGCAAGCCACCGCGAAAAGCGTCATCGCCTCGGCCGAACGGTTGATGGAGTTTCTCCATTTTTGCCGGAACAGGAAAAGGATGGCCGAAATCAGCGTGCCGGCATGGCCGATACCGATCCAGAAAACGAAGTTCGTGATGTCCCATGCCCAACCGACCGGGGAGTTATTGCCCCAGACGCCGATGCCTCGAGCCACCAGGTAAGTCAGCATGCCGACGAGGTTGAGCGTGATGAGGCCGGTGATGGCGGTCATCACGTACCAAGCCTTCGGAGTTTGCCACTCCGTGATTTCGCTAATCTGTTCGGTAACCTCGTGATAACTCGGGTTGCCGAGCACCAGCGGCGGGTTTAATTCTGCCTGCGGATCAATCGCCAGGTCTGCCATCTATGCCAACTCCGAATTGGTATTTCTAACTTTGGCGAGGTAGGTTGTGCGCGGACGCACGTTCAACTCAGCCAGCATTGCGTAGTTGCGGTCCTGTTTCTTCAACTTCGAGACCCGGCTTTCGGGATCCCGAATATCACCAAAGACGATCGCATCCGCCGGGCAAGTTTGCTGGCATGCGGACTGGATGTCGCCGTCTTTGTACGGAATCCGGCCATCCGGTCCGGGCCGTATGCCGGCGGTCTTATAAGCGATCTTGGTCTCCTGGATGCGCTGGATGCAGTAGGTGCATTTCTCCATGACGCCGCGCATGCGGACCGTTACGTCCGGGTTGAAGACCATCTTTTCGACTTCTTCGATGTCCCGATGGAAGTTGAAGAAGTTAAACCGGCGAACCTTGAACGGGCAGTTGTTCATGCAGTACCGGGTGCCGACGCAGCGGTTGTAGGTCATCGCATTCAGGCCATCGTCGCTATGAACGGTGGCCGCCACCGGGCAGACGTTCTCGCACGGGGCGTTCTCGCACTGCATACAAGGCACAGGCTGCGTTACGACTTCCGCTTCGGCTTCGTCGCCGGTGTAATAACGGTCGATGCGAATCCAATGCATTTCGCGTCCGCGCATCACCTGATCCTTGCCGACAACCGGGATGTTGTTCTCCGCCTGGCAGGCGATAGTACATGCGGTGCAACCGGTGCAAGCCGTGAGATCGATGGCCATGCCCCACTGATTGCCCGTGTCCCAGGTCTTATCCGGATAAAGCTGGATCAGTTTCGGAACTTCGACTGCCTTTTCAGGGAAGCCAGGATCCTTTTTGTAATCCGCGAGAGAGGCCTCGCGGACAATGGGCCGGCCTTCCATCGAGCTGTGGCCTTGAGTGGTCGCTAGGGACTCAACCTTACCGCCGCTTTTCTCGAGCGCGATATCCGTCGCCAAGTAGTAGGCGTCGGTTGTTCGCAGCGGATAGCCGTTATAGCCAACGCCCTTGCCGACGCGCCCGCACTTTTCGCGTCCGTAGCCGAGGAACACGGAGATCGACTGGTCCGCGTGGCCGGGCTGCGCGGCAACCGCCATCTGCACGATGAAGCTGCCGCGCTTCAGGTTGACGACATCGCCGTCCTTCAGCGCCAAATCTTTCATCGTCTTTGGACTCAGCAACGCAACGTTGCCCCACACCAGTTTCGTGATGGGGTCCGGAAGCTCCTGGGCCCAGGCGTTGTTCGCGTAAGAACCGTCGAACACTGTGAAGCTCGGATGGAAGGTGACTTCCAGATCGCCGGAACTCTTCGGCAACGCGGCCGCAGCCGCCTTCACCTTGGCGAGGTCGAGGGTGACCTTGGTGGCTTCAGTCGTTTTGGTTCCGTCGACGACGCCGACGTTCAACGCTTTCTCCCAAGCCTTAGCGGCGCCGGCAACAGGCTCCTGCGCCTTCCAGTAGTTCTCGACGATGTCGTAACCGCGCTGATCGCTCGCGTCCATGAGATACGCAACGAGTTCAGAGGCCGACTTGCCTCCGAAGAGCGGCTGAATCAGCGGCTGCTGTATAGCAACGGTGCCGTCGGAGGATGCTGCGTCACCCCAGGTTTCGAGGTAGTGCGCTTCCGGAATCGCCCAACCCGCCACTTCGGCGGTCTCGTTGGCATCCGGACCCAGATACAAACTGGCAGTGGCCTTCTTAATGGCCTCACCAAAATGCAGATCGTAGGGCGCGGTGAACGCGGGGTTGCCACTCAGAATCACCAGCGCCTTTGTCTTGCCGGAGTTCAACTGTTCTGCGAGGGCTTTCAACGCAGTGGAGCCGCAGTTGTCGACGTCCGCCACCGGCTTGGTGAAAGTAATCGTGGCGCCCAGGTTATCGAGTAGTTGATTGATGCCCAACAGCAGGGCCTGCGTCCCGGCAGGGAGGCTTGGCCCACCGACCACAATCGACGTGCCTTTGTTGGCGGCGAGATCCTTGGCAATGGCGTTAATCCACTTGACCTGCTTCTCATTGCCGGACGGTTGTTTACCTTCTAACGCGCCTGCGAGTTGCTCGACAAACGCGGGAATCTCGCTCGTTCTCAGGCGGAGACGATGATCGGCATTGGCGCCCGTGAGCGAGAAGTGGCTCTCAATGGAATAGAGCCGGTTCATGGACGCTTCCGCAGCGCCTTCTCCGAGCCGTCGGTTCTTGGAGAACTGCTTGGTTGGCAGCACCGTCTTCGCATCGTTGCCCAGGAAATCACTACCGATCGCGACGATGACCGAGGCTTTGTCAAACGCGTAATGCGTCGTCAGTGGTTGCCCAAAGGCGATGGTGGTAGCTCCGAGGGTCTGCTCCGGAGCGAACGGATCGAACTCGACCCAGGTTGCTTTCGGATACTTCTTCAGGGCTTCAGCCTTGAGGGCCTTGTAGGAGGGCGAGATGATAGTGCTCGAAAGAAACGCCAAGCCCTCGCCTTGGTCAAGCTTACCGGCGCTCAGTTCGCTTTTGGCAAACCTGTCGAAATCTTCCCAGCTGGAGGCCTTGCCGTTCTCGAGTACGTGCTGGAGCCGGTCCGGATCGTACAAACTCAATACCGAAGCCTGCGCGAATGAAGTTGCGGCGCCGAGGCTATACGGGTGGTCGGGGTTGCCTTCGATCTTGGTGGGACGTCCGCCATGCGTTTCCACCAGCACGCCCATCGCTTCACCGTTCAGCGTGAAGACCGAGCTATAGAAATACGGCTTACCCGGGACGTAATTTTCAATTCCCTTGGATTGCGGAAGGATATGATCGACCGGGCGGCGGCAGGCGGTGAGACCGGCGAGCCCAAAAGATGCCGCCATGAGCTTCAGCACGTTGCGGCGTGAGGCGCCATCCAGCAGCTCGGGGGCGTTTGAGAACTCACGTCCCACCCATTCGCGGAATTCGGGCGTTTGGGACAGGTCATCGAGGCTTCGCCAATAGCGCTTCCCGGTGGCCTCAGGAAGTGAGATCTGCGTGAGATCGTTGCTCATCATCGTTGATTTAGGACCTTGGGTTTCATAGCCAGTGGAGCCGTGATTCCCGTTTTGTGTCTTGTGGCTTTGAGGTTTCTTCAGCATTCGCCCAGGCTCCTACCGATGACAGCCATTACAATTCACCGGCGGATTGATGTGCTTCTGGGCGATGATTTCGCGACCGATTTCCGCGGGGTCGCGATCCGGGATCCAGTCAAGCTTCGTGACCAGATTGGCGGGACGCAGATAGGGAGCGGGGTTGCGGTGGCATTCGAGACAGAAATCCATGTTCAATGGCTTGACCTGCTTCACCTGAACCATCTGGTCGACACGCCCGTGACAACTAACGCAGCTCACGCCCGCCACCACATGCGCACTGTGATTAAAGTAGACGTAGTCGGCTAAGCGGTGAACCTTGACCCACGGGACAGGCTGTCCGGTGGCATAGCTCTGGCGTACCGGCTCCAACAACGCGCTGGTGGGCTTAACTCTGGCATGACAATTCATGCAAGTTTCGGAGGTGGGAACGGCTGCAAACGCTGCTTTATACACCGTGTAGTGGCAGTAATAGCAATCCATGCCAAGATTGCCAGCATGGAGCTTGTGGCTGTAGGGCACCGGCTGTTCGGGGGTGTAGCCGGTCTTTATATACGTCGGCGACGTGAAATAGGTGAAACCTGCGACGCCCAACACCGCGCCAATGCTGAGCGCCACACCGAGAATCTTGATATACCGGTCAATTGTTTTAGGGAAGAATGCCGCCATTACGGGCTTGTGTCCTCGACAATTCTTGCGATGTTGCCCTTAGAGACAACTTTTCTATAATAACCGAAAATTTTACGGCCTAGGGAGAAATTTTGGACAGTCCTCGCAAAAATACGGAGCGAACAGTTAGGGGGCCCTACGAAAGACTGGTGCGGTTCTTCGGCAACCTGAAGGTGAGGCCGAAACTCGTAGTATTACATAATTTCTTCTTCTTGATCCTCTCGGTATCCGTGTACCTGTCGGTCATCCCGACTTTCGCCCAGAAAATCGCAGACGCCCGACAACGGGAACTGCAAATGGTTGGGCAGATCTTCGCTGCCGAGTTGGCGATGACCAACAACAGCGAGCTCAGCGGGTTGGAGATCTACAACTATCGGGAAGGCCTGCCGCGCGACTTGGGACTCTCCGAAGAGGGCCAGGAGTTCCTGACGGCGCATCCCAATGAGACCTGGCAACAAGGCCGTGAGAGTCTGTTTCGGCGGGCAAAGAACCCGGGTGAATTTCGGCGAGTGCGGCTGCCCAGGTATTTTTACGAAGATGCCGTGCAACAGGCACGGATCACACTATTCATAGCGCTGGGGGCGATTTACCTGCTTTCTATCCTCGCTATGGAGTTCGCCATCATGCCGCAATACGTTTACCAGCCTTTACGGCTGATGCTGAACGCAGACGAGGCAACCCAGCGCGATGACCGCGCAAACGAATTGATCGATGAACGCTACATTCCGGGCGATGAGATCGGCCAGATCATGCGTTCCCGAAACGCGACCGTCGCGCAATTGAGGCGGCAGGAGGATGACCTGGCTACGGCGCTCCGGAAACTGGAAGAGCAGGACCGCCTGGTAAGCCTCGGCTTGCTCAGTACCAGCGTGGCGCATGAGTTGAACACACCCCTGGCCGTGCTGCAGGGCTCGCTTGAGAAGCTTCATGAGACGTGCCAGGATTCCGTCACAAGTGAAAGGATCCGGCGCATGCTGCGGGTAACACAGCGCCTCCGCAAAATCAGCGAGAGCTTGCTGGACTTTGCGCGGATACGCCGCGAGACCATGGAGCCGGTAGAATTAAGGCCGCTGATCGACGAAAGCTGGAACCTGGTCGCCATCGACGAAAAGGCGGCGGAACTCCGCTTCGAGAACGCGGTACCCGAGAAAACAGCAGTGGTTGGCAATGCCGACCGCTTGATCCAGGTATTCGTAAACCTGCTACGTAACGCGCTGTTGGCTGTCCCGGCAGGAGGTACCGTGCGGGTCGAATCGAGGCCGGTCCACCTCAACGGTAAACCCTGGGTTTCCTGCGTAGTCTTGGATAATGGTCCTGGTATACCTTCACATGTCCTGCCGAACTTGTTTGAAGCATTTGTCTCGACTCGGCTGGATTCGCGGGGAACGGGCCTGGGCCTCACTGTGGCGGAAGGAATTATCACGCAGCACGGCGGCACGATTACCGCGTCGAACCGTCCCGAAGGAGGAGCTTCTCTGGAAGTAGTCCTGCCGGCGCAAGCTTAGGCGGGACGGACAGAAATGACCGACCTGGCGGCACAATCGAGCGGATTGGTGGAGATCGCAGTCCTCGACGACGATGTAGATTTCCGGACCTACATCGAAGACTTTCTGCGCGATGAAGGACAGTATGCGATTCGTGCGTTCGCCCTTCCCGACGAACTGCTGGAGGCGGCGGAACAACGCCTCCCGGATATTGTGCTGCTTGATATGAAGATGGGGGAGTTCACTGGCGATAAGGTCGTGGAACAACTGCTTTCGCGCTGGCCGGAATTATGCATCATCATCGTTACCGGTTATCCGTCGCTCGAGGACATGCGCGCCACATTCAAGCTGCGCGTCTTCGATTACCTCTCAAAGCCTTTCTCGCTGGTTCAACTGCGCCAGACCCTCCAGAACGCCATCGAGAAGTACAACCTCGGCAAAACACCGCAAGACCGTTTGCGTGAACGGCTCGGTCATCGCATCAAGCTACTGCGCGTTGAACGTGACTGGTCGCTCAAGGATCTTGCCACAGCAACCAAGCTAAGCGTTTCTCAGATCAGCTCAATCGAACGCGGCGCGAACTTGCCGAGCATTGAGAGCATGCTAGCCATTTGCCGGGCCTTCAACAGAAAACCCTCGGATCTACTGGCCTCCATTGATTTCTAGCAGACCTACCCCAACCAAATTGGCTGCGCACTTTTGCCGGCTGAGTACGTCTCTTGAAATGGCGACACTTGAAAAACATACGACATTCTGTGCGGCCGCAATGGCGCGCGTTGTACCCTATAGCCTTGGCCATGACATCCCGCCTCGAACGCGCCCGGATCAGCCTGCTGCGACTTAACTGTCCGCATGCTCTTCTCGTCTTGTCGTTTCTACTTTGCTGCACGCTGGCGATGCCATACAGCTTGGCCGACGCCGGCAACCCTAGCGGATTCCCCTACCATGAGAAGCTTCACTACCGTATTGAATGGCGACTGATTACCGCCGGTACGGCAGATGTTGAACTCGCGCCGATCTCCAGCCGCACCTGGGAAACGAAAATAAAACTGGAGAGCGCCGGTGTTGTCACGCGACTCTACGAGGTTCATGACGACTACGGGGTGAGGGCCGACGAGAAGTTCTGTGCCGCCACGTCGACGCTTAAGGCCCTAGAAGGAAAACGAAGTCGCTACACCACGCTGAACTTCGACCCGACTCGCAAGAAGGTTCACTACGAGGAGCGCGATCTGGTGACGAACCACGTTTCCAGCCACGAACTGGACATTCCAGCCTGCACGCATGAGATCGCCGGCGCTCTGGCTGCCCTGCGAACATTGACCGTGGAACCGGGAAAATCCATTCAGTTGCCGATCACGGATGGCAAGCGCTTCGCCATGGCGAGGATTGAGGCGCAGGAGAAGGAGACAATCGTCGTCGACGGAAAGTCATATCCGACCATCCGCTATGAGGCCTACATCTTCGATAACGTCATCTATTCGCGGAAGGGGCGCCTGAACCTATGGCTGACCGACGACGCAGAACGCCTGCCGGTCCAAATGCGGATACGGCTGGGATTTCCGATCTATAACATTAACCTTTATCTGGAAAAGCAAGAAAAAATAGGTAGTTAGGAGTCCTTTACGGTTCTTAACCGCAGGTCGGCCGAATGAGAGCCGGCATTCCGACACCTGTTTCCGGCCTCATACGTCATCATGAAGATATGAGGATTCGTGTCTGTCTACTGGCTCTGTTCGTGGCGCTGGCGTTGCAGGCCCAGACGCAGATGAACATCGATCAGCTGAAACAGATGATCACGTCGTCGATGGCGCTGAAGCACGATGACAAGAGGATCGCGGATTATTTAAAGCACGTGCAGCTAACCGAACGCCTGAACGATGAAACCATCGAGCAGATGATGGGCTTGGGCATTGGAGCCCGCACAATTAAGGCTCTGCAGGAGTTGCGTGATCAATCGGAAAAGCTCGCTCCAAAGCTGCCGGCCGCCGCCAAGCAAGACCAGCCTTCCATGGTGCTGAGCCAGGAGCACACGCCGATACCGATTCCGCCGCCTGATTCGGTGAAGCAGGCAGAGATCCTGGATCTGTTCCGCGAGTACGCTAAGAACTACACCAAGGGCCTGCCGAACTTCCTGTGTTTGCAAGTGACCGACCGCTATATCTTCTATCCTCACGACGGACGCGATCGCAGAATCGACAAAATCGTTGCACAACTGAGCTACGTCGACGGGCAGGAACACTACAAGGTCGTCTCTCAAAACGACAAATACGTTGACACTTCCATGGATCATATCCAAGGGGGGTCCATTTCCACAGGTGAGTTCGGCAGTATGATGGCGAAGCTCTTCGAGAGTTCGAGCGAAGCGCAATTCGAATGGGCGCGCTGGGCAACGCTGCGCGGCAAGCGTGTGGCTGTTTTCAGCTATCACATCGACAGCGGCCATTCGTCGTACTCCATCAGCTACGACAATCAGCAGCGCATTATCACGGCGTACCAGGGAGAAGTCTTCGGCGATCCGGACACCGGCATCGTCACCCGAATCAAGTTTGAGGCGGTCGATATCCCCAGTTCATTTCCGGTACAGGAAGCCACCGACGTGCTGGACTACGGCGAAGTCCAGATTGGCGGCAACCCCTACATCTGTCCTCTAAAGGCCGAGCTGCACATGCGGGCGGGGAGCCAAAAGACGCGCAACGATATTGCATTCAAGCTTTATAAGGTGTTTGGCGCCGACAGCGTAATCAAGTACAGCACGGAAGATCTGGAAGACAAGAACGCGCCGGGCGGCGAAGACAAGCCGGCTACAACAATCCCGCCTCCTCCGCCACCGAACAAATAGCAGCGAAGGTCCGCTCCAGAACTGTATCCCGATCGTCTGGCCTCACCGGCACGGTCTGGATCACGCCATCGCCCCAGGGCTTCCAGCGGGCAAACATACGCTCGGAAGCGTAGCCGCAGAACACAGAAACCAGCGGGACGCGAGCTGCCGCGGCGACATGCTGGCCGGCCGAGTCGTAGCCAAAGTACATGCTGCCGGTCACAATCTGGCGTGTGAATGATGAGAAGGTTCCGGTGTGGGGGATTAGGTTAGGCGGTTTATCCAAGCGCTGAATCAGCTTGTCGACGCGCTCGGCCTCAGCGCCGCCGGCGCCGTGATCAATCACGACAGGCCGGTTGAGCGAGAGCAGTTTTCGCAGCACCGCCTCTTCAAACTCGTCGTCGATACGCTTCTCCTCGTTTTCGCCAACGCCGAGACTCACGCTGATGGCTCCGGGATGGTGGTCATGATGAAGATGACTGACTCCGTCAACGGCGGCAGTTCGATCAGGCTGTTCCGCTTTAAGTTCCAGGTCGTCATCCGGCTCCGGCACATCGGGCTCGGGCGCCAGATACGCGTGCCCTCCGTGGCCGAAGGTTTCTGTGAGCCAGTTGCTGGTCAATTGCGGCAGACTTTCGTCCGAGTCGCCTCCATAAGCGCGGCTCTCAAAGAAGAAGTAGCGGGCATCGTCGCAGACCGGAATCAAGCCCAACTGCGTCAAGCGCGAATCCGGATCAATCACAAGGGAGGCGGGGTCATCGAGGATATCCTGCAACTCCTTCGCTGCCACCAGGCGGTCGAGCAAAAGTGCCGAGCGGCCGTAGACCACGGAGATAGGTAATATTCGCGCGTCGTCGAGGAACAGTTCGGCGTTTTTGGACGGCCCGACAAAACAGATCTCCGCATCCGGAAAGCGCCGCTTCATGGCGTCGAGCACGACACTGGTAACAGCGACATCCGCTCCCAAGGTAATGCGTGAAAGAACGTAGACGCGCTCAACATCGCTGCCTTGATACCGGCGCACCTGGGCGACCCGCCTGTAGCGATGAATCAGGTCAGCCGCTTGAAACTCCGGCAGTGCCCGTGCGATCACCAATGAGAAGAGGCGCGCGTAGACATCGCAGAGCCTGGGTTCGAAGAGGTCGGCGAGCCGTTCGATGACGACACTGAAGAATGCGCGACTCGCTTCCGCGGCGATGCGTTTGTCTTCTCCCAGTGCGCGCTCAATCAGAGCATCCAACACCCGGCCGGGCCAGGTGCCCTCGGCCACGCAGGTGTCGACGACCTGTTGCGCGAGATCAAGCGCCGAAATACTTTCCAAGAATCAACCCCAGTTTTTCTTTGACTGCCGCCGGAACCACGCTCCGGTCGGTCAAGATCGCGTGGCTTAGAGCGAATCCGCACTTGCAGGTGCGTTCAGCCGGCATCGCCGCCACTGTGTTGCGGACCACTTTGCAGGCGTTCTCAGCATTCTGGTTCAGCACTTTGATGATCTCGTTCACGGTCACTGCATCATGACCATCGTGCCAACAGTCGTAGTCTGTGACCATAGCTACCGTCACGTAGCAAATCTCCGCTTCGCGGGCGAGCTTCGCCTCCTGGAGGTTCGTCATGCCGATCACATCCATGCCCCATGAGCGATAAACGTTCGATTCAGCGCGGGTAGAAAAGGCGGGCCCTTCCATGCACAGATAGGTACCTTTGGGTTTGGCACTTACCCCGACAGCCGCGCAAGCTCGGCTAATCTGATCGGCCAATTGGGGGCAGATGGGATCGGCAAAACTGATGTGGGCCACAATGCCATCGGTAAAGAAGGTGGAGACCCGGCCGCGCGTTCGATCGAAGAATTGGTCGGGAATGACGAAATCGAGCGGGCGATGTTCTTCCTTCAGCGACCCCACCGCACTGAGGGAAAGAATGCGTTCCACGCCGAGCATCTTCATGCCGTAGATGTTGGCACGAAAGTTCAGCTCCGAGGGCGAAATCCTGTGGCCACGCCCATGCCGGGCAAGAAAAGCCACGCGCCTGCCCTCCAGTTCGCCAACGATATAGGCGTCCGAAGGAGAACCAAATGGCGTTTCTAGTTTTATTTCCTCCTGCGCCGAGAAGCCGGGCATTGAATAAAGGCCGCTCCCTCCGATTATTCCGATCGATGCCTGTTGTGCCAAGTTGTTTGTCATTCCCCTTTAAGCCGTTCTAATCTAGTTCCGAATCAGTTTTTACAAAAAGCGTGCCGGTCCAAACCGGGCGAGATCACGATAATCATCTCGATGCTGCTGAAAGGCTTACGCGCCCTTGCATATTACGGCCGGTCGCTTCTCTGTGTCCAATTCACGAGCACACCGTTCATCAGTTCTTCGATCGCCTGGAACGGGTCTTCCTTCTTGTTAGCCACCGCCCCCGCATGCTGCCTCAGCGCCTCGGAATCGAGAGTTGCCATCAGGCGATCGCGCAGCAACTCGCGCAACCGAATCTCCCAGGTAGTGGTCCTGCACTTACTGTGCCCCTTCGCCGCGAACACTTTCTCAATCGCATCCCACAGCTCTCGAACGCCCGTTCCATCGCTGGCGACGACGCGGCAGACCGGGGCAAGATGGTTCGCCAGATGCGGATCCGCAAAGCTCTGCATGGCGCGAATCTCCTGTTCCAGCCGGTCAGCGCCGGGAAGGTCGGCTTTGTTCACTGCAAAGACGTCAGCGACTTCCATAATACCGGCCTTGATGGCTTGAACATCGTCGCCGAGACCGGGCACTAGCACGACCACGGTAACGTCCGCCAAACGGGAGATCTCGACTTCGTCCTGGCCCACACCGACTGTTTCGATCAGGACCAGATCCCGTCCGGCCGCATCGAGGAGAAGGGCTAATTCGAGCGTCGACGCAGCGACGCCGCCGAGACGCCCGCGCGCAGCGACCGATCGAATAAACACGCCAGGGTCGGCGTGATGCTCCTGCATGCGTATGCGGTCGCCGAGGATCGCACCGGAGGAGAACGGGCTGCTGGGATCCACCGCCAGGATACCGACCTGCCGCTGTTCGCCGCGTGCGAGACGGATCAGTTGGTTGACGAGCGTGCTCTTGCCCGCGCCCGGCGGCCCGGTGATACCAATCGTCAGGGCTCGGCCGGTATACGGGAATAGCAGCCGGGTGAGATCCCGACCAGCAGGACCCTGGTTCTCAATCAGGCTGGCCGCACGCGCCAGCGAACGAAGGTCACCCTCGCGGACTTTTTCCGCGAGATCCGCGGCGGAGTAGTTAGCGGCGAGCGTCAACTGTACCGTTGTATCAAGTGACGCCCGCCGCACCTAAAGTGCTACTGACCCGCGCTAAAGTGGGCGCGGCGGTTTTGCTGATAGCACGATTCGTTGGCGTCTGTGCAGATAGGCCGCTCCTTGCCGAAGCTGACCGTCTTCAGCCTGTCGCCGGGGACGCCGAGGGCAACCAGGGCATCTTTCGTCGCCGAGGCTCGCCTGTCGCCAAGGCCAATGTTGTATTCGGCTGAGCCGCGCTCGTCGCAATGGCCTTCCACGACGATGGTGATGTTCGGAGAGATCCCAAAGATTGTTCTCAAAGCGGCGGCATCGGCGGTGAGCACTCCCTGATCCTCCGGTCGAACATCGCTCTTGTCGTAATCGAAATGGAGATCCTGCAACTGAGCAACCAGCTCGCTAACGGTTTTGGTACTAGTAGGCGCAGGCCCTGGTGGAGGCGGCGGACTGGCTACGGTGATGGTCGCGCTGGCGGTTTGGGTCGGTCCGCCCGGGCCACTTGCGGTCAGGGTGTAGGTTGTCGTAGCCGTCGGATACACCGCGCGGCGGCCGTTGGGGCTGACCTCGCCGATGCCGTGGTCAATCTGGATATTAATTGCGTTCGTAACCGACCACCGCAATTGCGAGGGCTGACTCTTTTCGATGGTGGTGGGCTCAGCCGTAAAGAAGGCGATGGCGGGCGCGCCCTCCGGTGGAGGTTGTGATGGCGGCGCCGTATTGGTCATGGGCGCCTGCGGCGCCGGCGGCTTTGGCTTCTTCGCGCAACCGATTCCAAGACTCAACATCACCGCGGCCGCTAGACCAATGCTCAAAGTTCGTTTTTTCATTCTCTTCATTCCCTCCCGATCTCCTCTTCCCTCAGGTTACTGAACTGCCTGAACCCAAACGGGCTTTTCATTGCTGCCCTGGTTCGTCAGCTGCTGCTTTCCTCTTCCGTCCGCGCCCATCACCCAGATCTGGGATTTGGCTCCACGCTTCGAGGCGTATGCGATGTGGGCGTTGTCGGGCGCCCAGGACGGGTTCTCGTTCCGGCCTTCATTGCTGGTCAATTGCACGATGTTCCGCGTGGGAACGTCCATGACAAAGATGTTGTAGTTGCCTGGCTCGAAGCCCTTGGTCCAGGCAAACGCCAGGTGCTGGCCATCCGGCGCCCAAGCGGGGTTGGTGGCTTCGCCCTCACCATTTGAAAGCCGCTGCAGGTCGGCGCCTTCCATGGTCATTCGATAGACCTGCGGCAACCCGGTTCTCCCCGATACAAACGCGATCTCGGCGCCGGTTTTAGGGTTGATCTTGGGCTCCACTTCGATGGTGCTGGAGGATGAAAGGCGATGCAGATCGGAGCCATCGGCGTTTGCGGTAAACAGTTGTGCCGCGCCACCGTTGGCCGTTGACGAAAAGACGATGCGTTGCGAATCCGGCGTGAACGCGACAAAGGCATTCATCGAGGCTTGCTGGTTGTAGAACGGAAGCCGCCGCAACGTGTCCATCGAGAACATGACAATCTCGGGGCGGCCGCGAAGCCAACTGGTGAAGGCCAACTTCTTTCCATCCGGCGACACCGACGGGAAGGTCGAAATGGTGTTGTAGTGGGTGATCTGGCGTTGGTCGGTGCCGTCGTAGTTCATCGACCAGATCTCCTTGTTGCCGGTGCGATCGGAAACAAAGACGATGCGAGTGCCAACCAGGCTCTTTCCGCCAAACTGTGCGAGGATGTCGGCGGCGTATTGGTGCGCCACGCGCGTCACGCCTGCTTCGTCCAGAGTCCCGGTGTAGGGCTTGCCAAAAATCTGGGCCTGCTGGATGGACGGCATGCTGGAACTGGTGTTGTAGAAATAGCCAAACACAATGAACTGGCCGTTCTGGTCGACGCCATAGCCGAATCCCAGGTAGTTCGCGTTGATCGGAGGGAGATTCCAATCCGTCAAGTGAAGACCAACTTGAGTTCGTGCTGCGGCAGCTTGTCCCGGCAGAAGATCGGTAGCCGTTTGGGGAAACTGCAACGGGTAGAGGGTCTTTGGAACTACCTTGACCAGCGGGGAGCCCTGAAGATCGGCAAGTACAGTGGCGTTGAACGCGGCCATGAATGGCTGGGCTGCGCCCGTGGCTCGAAAATCAGTGACGGCGACATTCTGAACCTGCCCGGAGCCTTCGATCGGAATGGTCGGCTTCTGTTGAGCTGACGCAGAGAAGGGAGAACCCAGCGCAAGAGTGACCGCGACGGTCAGCGCGAATGAGAGATAGGAAGGCAGTTTCATTTATTTTAGGTCGAAGCTGAACTGGATCGCGAACGAACTGCCGAGGCCGGCAGGCAATGGCGGCAGTGGGTTCGCCTGATAGAGAGCCCGGAGCGCCGAGTTGTCAATGGCAGGATTGCCGCTGCTTTGAACGAGACGGATGTCACGCACGGAGCCATTCTGCATGATGGTTAGGCTAATGATGGCTGGATCGTGTTGCGATCGGGCATCGAGGCCGTTTCGCTGCCAGGCTTGGGTGATGCGCTGGCGGAGCAGTTCTGCGTAGGCTCCAAAACGCGTGCCCAGCACGGTGTTGCCGGTGACGCCCACGCCGCCACCTCCGGGAGGGGCGCTGTACATGGGATTCGAAACGGCCTGCTTGACGCTGGAAAAAACCTGGTTGTCAGGGGGCGGCGGCGCGTACTTCGATTCGGTGCGCGGCTTCACTTCCTGCTTCTTGGGCTTCTTCTCATTCGCAATTTCAAAGGCGTTCTTGGCCGGCGTCTCGACGATCTGCTTTTCGACTTTGACCTTTTCGGGGGCCGACGGCACCGGCGATTCAGAATCATGCGCGACCGGGTTGGCCGGAGCGTCCACGTGAGGGATCGGAATGTCTTTAACGGCCGACACCGAGTAGGCGCCGCCTATGATCTGTTCGCTGCCCAGGTTTGGCTCAAGCTGGCGAACCCAATAGGTATACAGGAACACGATGCCAACCAAGCCGGCATGCAGCAGAACGGAGCCCAATGCCGGAAAGCGGATGGGGTCGCGTTCATCAAGGATGTCGAGTTGTTCGGCCATGACGCTATGAGTTCCCGCTCATCTTCGCTGACTCGAATCAATCGGCGCAGTCACCATCTTCACTTCAAACTTCGCTTCGCCGAGTTCTGAAACCACCTGCGCTATGGGATCCCAAGGCGTTTGCCTGTCAGCCCGTACATAGACCGCAGTCTGGTTGCGGAAGCGCCGATGAATGGCATCAGCCAGCAAATGGATGTTAGTAGGGATTCCGTTCAAGGAGGATTCACCACTGCGGCTAATCCCGACCACGGGAAGGTCCTGGGTCGTCGTCTTAACCTGCTTGACCTCCGGCACCTTGATATCCAGGCCGAACTCCATGACATTGGCGGTGATCATGAAGATGATCAGCAGTACCAGCACCACGTCGACGAGCGGAACGATGTTGATGTCCGAATTCGTGGGGATACCCCCGAAGCGTCGTCCACGACGCCCGCCCGAGCCGGTGTTATTGACTGTGAACGCCATTAGCCGCCAAAATCCCGCTCAGCGAGGTTCTGAAACTCGATCGCGAAATCCTCCATGCGGGTGCCGAGTTCCTTGATTGTGGTGCCGTACACGTTGTAGAAGATAGCGGCGGGAATTGCCGCGCCGAGGCCAACCGCCGTGGTGACCAGCGCCTCAGAGATGCCAGGTGCAACCGCGCGAAGGCTGGCGCTGCCGGCGTTGCCAAGCCCTACGAAGGCATCCATGATGCCCCATACGGTTCCGAACAGGCCGATGAATGGCGAGACGGAAGCCACCGTGGCGAGCCAGCTCATGTTCATTTCGAGTTTGGTGACCTCCTCGCTAATGCCGAGTTGGAGGCTGCGCTCGATGGCTGGCTTGTTGACGAGCGCACCACGTTGTTTGATCTGGCGTTCTACTTCGCCATAGCCGAAGTCGAACACCGCTACCAGGGGCGCCGCACTGAATTGTTCGCTAGCCAAGGCAACAGCCTGTAGGTTTCCCGCCTTGCGGAAAGCCCGCAAAAAGGCGCGATTCAGCCGTCTCGCCTTGCCGAATGCACTGTATTTCGAGAACACGATGGTCCAGGAAAGGAGTGAGGCCAGCACGAGAAGGGCGATGATCGCCAGCGGAACGGGTTTGAGGTTCTGGAGAATATCCACAAGGCTCACTTCGAGCCATGCGGGCAGTAGCACAAAGGGCAATCGACGTCCTTTCGGTTACTTCTAATATTTGATTATAGAAACCTCGATGATCGGAACCCTCCTGATTCGATACAAGAACTCCGGGGGAACATCGGTTAGCATCATTTGTTGGACGCATTCCAAGAGGAAAACGCCGAGTAAATTTTCCACTTCTGACCGATTGCGATGCCGTCGCGTCGCGCTGATCGTATAATCGCGGTCAAATGCTCGTGGAGTTGCTAGTTGAGAACTATGCGGTGGTGGAGCAGGCGCGGATCCGATTCCATGCCGGGCTAAACCTGCTGACAGGCGAGACGGGCAGCGGCAAGTCGATTGTCGTGGATGCGCTGGGATTGCTGTTTGGCGCACGCGCTTCGCTGGATGTGGTGCGTAGCGATGCCCAGCGAGCACGCGTCTCCGGCGTCTTCTCCGTTCCGAGGGAAGGTGGCCTAGCGGCTCTATTGGATGAGGCGGGGCTGGAACTCGAAGATGGCGAGCTGATTCTCGAGCGCGAAGTAACGGCGACCGGAAAGTCGCGTGCTTTCGCCGGCAACCGCCCGGTAACCACCCAGTTTCTGAGGCAGCTGGCTCCGTTTCTTGGCGACATTCACGGGCAGAACCAGCAACAGGCGCTGTTCACGGAAGCAACCCAGCGGGCTTTGCTGGACGAATATGCGCGGGCGGGCGAGATGAGGGGCCGCTTGGCGAAGACCTACGAACAGTGGCGCGAGTGTGGAACAAAACTGGAGGAGCTGAACCGCAACGAGCAGGAGAAGCTGCGGCTGCTGGATCTGTGGAGTTTTCAGAAAACGGAGATTGAGTCGATCGGTCCGAAGCCCGGCGAAGACAACGACCTGGAGCCGGAGCGGCGTGTTCTGCAGAATGTAACGCGCCTTCAGGAGCACGCCACGGCTGCATTCGAGATGCTGTATGAATCGCCCGGAAGCGCCATGGCGAATCTTCGGTCAGCCAGCAAGCGTGTTGAGGAGTTGATTCGAATTGACCCGCAATTGGGAGACACAGCGGCACTGTTGAAGCAGGCGGTGATTGCAGTCGACGAATCCGCCGCGAACTTGCGCGATTATCTGGGACGCATTGAGAATGATCCGGCGCGCTTGGAGGAAGTTGAAACGCGGCTCGCCGGACTGGAACGATTGAAGCGCAAGTATGGAACGACAGTCGATCAGGTGCTCGCCTTCCTGGCGCAAGTGAGGCAGCAGATTGACGAGGTCGAGAACGCAACCGAACGCCGGCAGCAATTGGAGAAGGAGCTGGCGGGGCTTGCGGCCCATTACGAGAAGCTGGCTGATGAGCTGAGTGAGAAGCGCCGGGATGCGGCGACGGGCCTCGCGAAGCAGGTGGAGCAGGAACTGAAGTCCCTGGCGATGGGTCGCACGCAGTTTCAGGTCGCGGTAACACAGGGGATCTGGACGAGCAGCGGCCGGGATGTGATCGAATTTCTGGTTTCCCCCAACGTGGGTGAGGCGATGAGGCCACTTGATCGTGTGGCCTCCGGTGGCGAGCTGTCGCGACTATCCCTGGCCCTGAAGACGGTGGTGGGCTCTTCGCAACAGGATCAGGCGATGCTGACGCTGGTGTTCGATGAGGTGGATGCGGGCGTCGGCGGCGCAGCGGCCGCGTCCGTGGGGAAACGGCTCAAGCAGCTGGCGGGATCGAGCCAGGTGATCTGCGTAACGCACCTCGCCCAAATCGCAGGATTCGCAAATCACCACTACGTTGTCTTGAAGCGGGAGAAAAAAGGTCGCACGACAACCGAAGTGGAGGAGCTGAGTCTCGAGGATCGGGCGCGCGAGATCGGACGCATGCTTTCCGGCGAAAAGATTACGCCCGAGGCATTGAAGCAGGCCGAGCAGCTCATTCATGCCGGATCGAGTGCGTAGGCCGGCAAACGCTGCGCAGCCCGCTACCGCCGTGGCGCCAATCGCCGGAGCACGCCTGCGACAATATCTTTCGATTCGGCCACACCGAGGGTGGAAGTGCCGAACCAATAGACCACGCCATAGATGCCTAGGGCGACGGCTGCCAATGGAAGCGGATGGTTGGTACCGACAGCGCGCTTGATGCCATAGCCGAGCGAAGAGGCAAAAAATGCTACCGTCCAGAGCTTCGCCAGAAGCGCTTTGGGGATGGAGACGCTGCCAATCCGCTTAGCGAGAGAAAAGCGGAGGAGCGAGAATTCAACCCACCCCGCGATGCCAGCGGACATCGTGAGGCCAGCGACACCCCATTTGCGATCGAGTGAGAGAGCACCCGGCAGCCAGAGTGCCGCGATCAGGCCAAGAATCGTGGTCAGCATGACGCGAACGACGGCGAATCGCAATGGCGTTTTCGTGTCGAGCAGGGCATAGAAAGCTGAAGAGTAGAGCCGGCCCAGCGAGGTCGCGAGCAGTCCGACCGCGGAGCCGGCTAGGACCGCCCAAACGTAGACGGAATCGGCGCGATTGAACCGGCCGGTTTGATACAACGCTCCGGCGACGATGTCACCGAGCACTAGAAACGCGACAGCCGAGGGAATCACCAGAAACGCGATTCGCCGCAGGCCGGCGACGAGCCGCTTGCGCAGGAATTCGGCCACCTCGCCCTCATTGCCGACAGCGCTGGAAAGAGTCGGCAGCTCCGCCGCCGAGATGGACATGCTGAACAGGCTGACCGGAAGGATGGAAATGGTCTGACCATATCCCAGGGCTGCCACAGCGCCGGTGGGAAGCAGGCTGGCGATCACGGAATCGACATAGCTGCTCACCTGCACCACGCCACGGCTGAGAAAAACCGGGCCAAAGTTTCGGAGAACCGTCTGGACGCCGGGCAGCGCGATGTTCAGTGATGGCACGAAGTCCGGAAGAAGCTGCAGGACGCGCGGCAACTGGACCAAAAACTGAAGCGCGCTGCCGGCGACGGACGCCCATGCCAGGTAGACGGCCAACTGCGGTTGTGAAGAGTAAGCGCCAAAGCTGATGAGTGCGGCGATCATGGTGAGATTCATGGCGACCGGTGCCGTGTAGGAAAGTAGAAAGTGCCGGTGGCTGTTCAGAACTCCCAGGCACCAGGCGCTCAGGGCCAGCAGACCCGTGCCTGGGAACAGGATGCGCACCAGCCTGATGGTCAGATCGCGTTTGTCGCCGGCGAAGCCAGGTGCAATGACGTCTATGAGCCACGGCGTGGTAAGGACTCCGACCAGCACCAGCAGTGAACAGACGAGCGAGAGAATCCCAAACACCGCGTTGGCGACATGTTCCGCTTCTTTTTCCTTCCCTTGGGCACGCAATTTGGAATAGACGGTTACGAACGACGCCGACAACACTCCCTCGCCAAACAGGTTATTGAGCAGGTTTGGGATGCGAATGGCGGCACGAAAGGCGTCGGCTACGGCAGAGTCTCCAAAGTAATGGGCAATGACCCGTTCGCGAACGAGACCAGTGAGGCGGCTTATCAGTATTCCGAGGGCGACCCGCGAGGCTGCGCCTCCGGATGCGGCCAGACCGGCCTTACGTGGCTTCGCCTCAGCAGCGATTGATGGCTCAACTGGTGGCGATCCTGCGGGAGCTTCGGTCATCCCTTTCGCATCAAACTGCTCAGGAGACGATGGCGGGTCGGCGCGATCAGGGCGAGCACGGCGGGAGGTAATGCGGATTCTTACCTGCAAACTGCGATTCTAACCGTCCACCCGTTAAGCATTTACGTTGTTTAGGAGTTCGGGGACGTTCTAAGCACTAAGCTGGTAATGGTTAGGGGTTTTTGTCGAAATGCGGCAGCTGGTCTGTTTTCTTGTATCAGGAGTCCTTTGGGTGATTCCCGCGGGAGCGCAGGCACCGGCCTTGCAGCAGGCAGCGACTGCCCAGGAAGCTCAACCCTTGGCGGAAGAGCATCCGCCACCGGCCCTGCCGCCCACGCGATCAACGATGATCTTCAGGGAACTGAGCAATACCTTGGAGACGATTTCGTCCCAATCCGGACGGGCCGTGGTGCAGATCTTTGCTCGTGGTTACACAACCAATGACGAATCGAGCAATACAGATACCCTCCTGACCTCGCAACGAAGCAGCGGATCGGGCGTGGTAATAACACCAGACGGCTTCATTCTAACGAACGCCCACGTTGTGAAAGGCGCCCGTAATCTCCGGGTGGAGCTACTCCACCAACCCGGGTTAGATGCGCAGGTCCGCGGCGAGAAGCTCGTCGGACGGTCAATTCCAGCGCGGGTCATCGGCGTGGATCGTCAGACCGATCTCGCCGTGATCAAGATCGATCGCGAGAATCTTCCTTATCTCGAATTTGGCGACTCAAATTCTCTAAAACAAGGGCAGCTGGTGCTGGCGCTGGGGAATCCGTTGGGACTAGAAAATTCGGTGAGCCTGGGAGTGGTGAGTGCGGTGGCGCGCCAACTCAAACCGGATGATCCAGTGAGCTACATCCAAACCGACGCGCCGATTAACCCGGGCAACAGCGGAGGCCCGTTGATCGACGCCGATGGCCGGGTGGTGGGCATTAACACGCTCATTCTGACCCAGTCGGGCGGAAGCGAAGGAATTGGGTTCGCGATTCCGAGCAATCTGGCGAGCCGGATCTTCCGGCAGCTGAAGACCATTGGGCACGTCCACCGGCTGCAGTTGGGCCTGGTCGTTCAGACCATTTCACCTGCGATGGCGGACGGACTCTCTCTTCAGCGTGATCGGGGTGTCATCGTCTCGGATGTTGAGCCCGATGGACCGGCCGCAAAGGCCGGGATCCAGACCGACGACATTATCGTGGCAATGAACGGCAAGCTGCTGGAGAGCGCCCCGCAACTGGATTCAGGCATATTCCGGCAGGCTCCAGGAGAGACGATTTCCTTGCAGATCTTACGGGGAGAGCAAACGCTGGATATTAAAGTGGCGCCGGTAGAGAGACCGGAGCAATTCGACGCTCTGGCAGATCTAATGGACCCGGCCGTCAACGTAATTCCACAGTTGGGAATTGTGGGGCTGGATGTCACCAAGGCTGTGTTGCAGCTGCTACCCGATCTTCGCCGCCCGTCGGGAGTAGTGGTTGCCGCGCATGTGGCATCCAGCCCTTACTCGGGACCCACTCTCGAAACCGGAGACGTCATTTACGCAATGAACCGGAAAGTGGTAAGCACGGTGGTTGGATTAAGAGCGATGCTTGATCGGCTGAAGGCAGGTGATGCGGTGGTTCTGCTGGTGGAGCGCGAAGGCAAACTGATCTATGTGTCGTTGGAGTTGGAATAACCACCGCGACATGCATGAAATACGCCTCCCATTACAACCGCGCTGATTGCGGGAGATGCTTGCGATAGCGACGCGTTGAACTGTACCGTGAAGACTGCCATGAGTTACGGACCGATCACAACTTTTATCAAGCATCACTACCGTCATTTCAATGCGGCCACGCTGGTGGACGCGGCTGACGGATACATTTCTCATCTGGAGAAGGGCGGTGTGATGCTCGCGACGCTAGCCGGCGCCATGAGCACCGCTGAGTTGGGAGTTTCGCTGGCGGAAATGATCCGTAAGGGGAAAATAGATGGGATCTGCTGCACGGGCGCAAACCTGGAAGAGGACGTGTTCAACCTGGTGGCGCACGATTTCTACGAGCGGGTGCCTCATTGGCGTGATCTGCGGCCCGAAGATGAGCAGGAGCTGCTTGAACGCAATATGAACCGTGTTACGGACACGTGCATTCCCGAGCACGAGGCAATGCGGCGCATCGAAGGCGTGATCCTGGAGGAGTGGGTGGGGGCCGACAAGAAGGGTGAGCGCTACTTCCCTCACGAGTTTTTCTACAAGATTTTGCAGAAGCCCGACCTCGTTAAGAGCTTTCAGATCGACAGGAAAGATAGCTGGCTGTACGCTGCGATGGAGCGCAATCTGCCGATTTTCGTGCCGGGCTGGGAAGATTCGACGCTCGGCAACATGTATGCGGGACACTGCATTACGGGCAGTGTGAAGAATGTGCACACCGTGCGAACCGGAATCGAGTACATGATGACCTTGGCCCAGTGGTATGAAGAGACGTCGGGCAAATCGTCCATTGGGTTCTTCCAAATCGGCGGAGGCATCGCGGGCGATTTCCCGATCTGCGTAGTGCCGATGATGCGGCAGGATTTGCAACGCGAATCGACGCCATTATGGGGCTACTTCTGCCAGATTAGCGACTCGACGACCAGCTATGGATCCTATTCGGGTGCAGTACCGAATGAGAAGATCACGTGGGAGAAGCTGGGCATTGACACACCGAAGTTCGTCATTGAGTCCGACGCATCAATCGTCGCTCCGCTCATTTTTGCCTGCGTATTAGGCTGGTGACGCCCAGGGCCCGGGAGGTTGCCGCATCTCATTGCGGTCAGCAAGCGGACAGCTCATAACCTCAGCACTGAACCGCGAGCATCAGCAAGCGGATGCGGCAACTTCCGTTGTTTTCTTCTTCTTCCCTAAAAGCCCGTTCATAGCGGCTTGAACTAGTTACAAACCGATTTCGACTGTGATACGTTGGCCTTTCTGGACAGTCAGGTCTTGCTGTCCTTGGAGGTGCACCATGAAGGTCTTTGAGAGTTCCGACATACGGAACATTGCTTTGATCGGGCACGGCCATGCGGGCAAAACCTCGCTGGCGTCGGCCCTCCTTTTCACGGCGGGCGCAACCGATCGCCAGACGAAAGTCGATGAAGGCAACGCTGTCACCGATTTCGACGAAGAGGAGATCTATCGCAAGCTCAGCATCACCACATCGGTTGCCGCTTTCCCCTGGCAGAAAGGCAAAATCAACCTTCTCGACTCGCCCGGATACAACATCTTCTTGCATGACGCGCGCGACAGCCTGCTTGCCGCGGACGCCGCTGTCGTCGTTTTAGACGGCATTGCCGGTGTGGAGGTCTCCACTGAGAAGGTGTGGAAGTATGCTGAGGAACTGACCCGTCCTTGCGTGTTCTTCGTCAACAAACTGGACCGTGACCGCGCCGACTTCGATCGCGCTGTCAATACCGTGCATGAAACATTTGGACGCGGCGCCGTACCCATTCATATCCCGCTTGGTAGCGAAAAGAATTTTAACGGCATCATCGATCTCATCCGCATGCGTTCCTACTGTTACAAGCCCGGCGGCGACGGTAAAGGCAAGGATGGCGAGATTCCTCCTTCCCACCAGGAGGCGGCTGACAAAGCACACGAAGCCCTGATTGAAATGATCGCCGAGGGTAATGACGAGTTGATGGAAGAATTCTTCAACACCGGCACGTTGCCCGTTGAGCACATTGTGAGCGGTCTCCAGCAGGCGATTCGCGAGCGGCGACTCTTCCCGGTGTTGTGTGGGGCAGCTAGCTTAAACATCGGCGCCGACCTTCTCCTGAACTTCGTGATGGAGGCATTCCCCTCGCCGCTCGACGGTGGCACGGCAACGGCCGTTACGAATGGTACTGAGTCCGAAGTGAAGGTCGCGCCCAAAGAAGCGCCCTCGCTTTTCGTATTCAAGACGGCCGCGGACCCCTTCGCCGGCCGGCGCAGCTATTTCAAAGTGATGTCCGGCGTCGTCAAGGACGACGTGAGCCTCGTCAACAAGCGCACCAATGTGCCGGAACGTCTCTCGCACATCGCCACACCGTTCGGCAAGACCTCGCAACCTGTAACGGAGCTGCGAGCCGGCGACATCGGTGTTGTGGCCAAGCTCAAGGACACCCTTACCGGCGACACGTTATGCGACAAAGCGAGCTGCCAGATCTTCAAAGGCCTCGCTGCACCGGAGCCATCCATCGCCTATGCGATCTCGGCCAAAACCCGCAATGATGAAGACCGACTCAGCGTGGCGCTGCACAAGATCCTCGAAGAGGACCGCTCTCTCCGTTTCTATCGTGACCCCCAAACCAAGGAATTCCTCCTTGCCGGCAATGGCCAGCAACACGTCGAAATCGTGGTAAGCCGCCTCAAACGCCGTTATAACGTGGAAGTCGAGCTTAAATCTCCCAAGATTCCCTATCGCGAAACAGTTCGCGGCTTCGCCCAGGCACAGGGCCGCCACAAGAAGCAGACCGGCGGCCATGGGCAGTTTGGCGATTGCTGGATCAAGGTGGAGCCGTTACCC